>NZ_JBSFUU010000035.1:0-103207 GCF_053591955.1 Streptomyces sp. NPDC002845
CGGGCAGAGCTGATCGACGGCTGCCTCACCGAGACCGGATTACTCATGGGCGCCGGATGATCTACCGGCCCGCCACTGCGAGTTCAACCTCAGTAGTCGATGAACACCACCGCGGAGTTGTCGAACGTGAACAGCTGCTCCTTCGACCGTCCCCGGGATGCTGCGGCAGCGGCCTGGGGTGCAACCGTCGAGGCGGTGGCAGCGGCGGCGGTCGCCTGCGGCAGCAATCACGCCACGACGACTGATCTGCTTGGCCATGAGAGGTTCTCCTTGCTCAGGATCCAGCGCCGCGACCCTCGTGGGCGCAGTGCTCTTGCGGCATCCACTTGAAATGGATCGGTGACGTGTCATGTCTAGCTCGATAGATGATTCGTCAACCGCTTGGCGACCTCCCAGTCGTCGGCGGACTCGGTCGGTGAGCCGTGTGGGGCTGTTCGGCCGGTGTGGATCAACGCTGGCGGTCCGGCCGTAATTACTGGTCTGACATGGCGTTTTGTCGCGCTCACTGGCCGCCATGGGTGGCGCCACCCTGTCGGACTCGTGGACTCTCCGTCGTTATGCGATGCGCCCCAAGGAAGTTGATGCATCACTCAGGTGAGCGGGGCTGTGCGAGGTCAACGGCGGCTCCGTCGGCGGAAACGGTGGGGACGGCTGCTCGGCCGGCGCTTCGGTCTCAGCCGCATGCTGAGGGAAAAACACACAGCGGCAGGGGATCGCACACACGCGCTCCACGTCGCCCCAGTCCACGCCGGGGTAAGTGCGCGACCCTGCCCCCATCCCGACGGATCGGGGGCCTGCCCGGCGAACGCATCGCCGGACGTCCCCTCACCGTCGTCATCCACCCCGCTGGTCTTCCCACGCAACACCTCCACGATCAAGGTATTGCGACGACCAATTGAATCCACCCTCGCTTCCGCGATCGCTATGGAAGATCACACCGCGGACATCCCCGCCGCGGGCCGCGGCGGCCATGTGCAGGGCGGCGACGACCAGGGCGGCGTCGTGGCGAGCCCCATCGCACAGCCGAGCAGGCGGCGGGAGAACAGGTCGATGCCTGTGACCAGATAGAGCTTGCCCTCGCCGGTGTCGGTCTCCGTCATGTCCCCGCACCACACGAGGTCGGGTGCCTCCGCGGTGATGTCACGGCGACGAAGCCCGGGCTCGCCGACCGTTTGCCGGGCCGGGTCAGTCCCCGGCGTCTTGGGACCTTGCTGCCCGCCGGGCCGAGCTCGGTCATGATCTTCGCCATGGTGTTCACCGGGATGCGCGGCAAACCGCTGCTACGCAAGGTCACGATCGACCCGGCACAGACGGCCGAGTGAGGTCGGTGGGGGCTTCATCGAAGTCGCGATCCTTGACCCCCGGTCGGCACTCCACGATGCTTTGTTGCGGCACATGAGGCGTGTGCCGTAATGAGCAACATTCTGGAACTGAGTACCAGCCGAGGAGTGGCCATGACGCACCAGGTCCGTGCTGTCGTTGCGCGGGGGAAGGGCGCCCCTGTCAGCCTGGAAACGATCATCGTGCCCGACCCGGGCCCGGGGGAGGCGCTGGTGAAGATCGAGGCCTGCGGGGTCTGTCACACCGATCTGCACTATCGCGAGGGCGGCATCAACGACGACTTCCCCTTCCTGCTGGGCCACGAGGCCGCGGGTGTCGTGGAGTCGGTGGGGGAAGGGGTTACCGACGTCGCCCCCGGTGACTTCGTCATCCTCAACTGGCGTGCGGTGTGCGGGCAGTGCCGGGCCTGTCTGCGCGGACGGCCGTGGTACTGCTTCAGCACCCACAACGCGAAGCAGAAGATGACCCTGGTCGACGGCACGGAGCTGTCGCCTGCGCTGGGCATCGGTGCGTTCGCGGAGAAGACGCTGGTGGCGGCGGGGCAGTGCACGAAGGTGGACCGGGCCGCGTCGGCGGCCGCCGCCGGTCTGCTGGGGTGTGGGGTGATGGCGGGTATCGGCGCGGCCATCAACACCGGCCAGGTCGGACGCGGTGACAGCGTGGCGGTCATCGGCTGCGGCGGCGTCGGGGCCGCGGCGGTCGTCGGGTCGAACCTGGCGGGCGCGGCGAAGATCATCGCGGTGGACATCGATGACGCCAAGCTGGACACCGCCAAGAAGCTGGGTGCCACCCACACCGTCAACTCCAAGGACGCCGACCCGGTCGAGACGATCCGCGACCTGACCGGCGGCTTCGGCGCCGACGTGGTCATAGAGGCGGTGGGCCGCCCGGAGACGTACCAGCAGGCGTTCTACGCCCGCGACCTGGCCGGCACGGTCGTCCTCGTCGGCGTACCGACCCCGGAGATGAAGCTCGAACTGCCGCTGCTGGACGTCTTCGGCCGGGGCGGCGCGCTGAAGTCCTCCTGGTACGGCGACTGCCTGCCGAGCCGGGACTTCCCGATGCTCATCGACCTCTATCTGCAGGGCCGTCTGGATCTGGACGCCTTCGTCACGGAGACCATCGCGCTGGACGAGGTCGAGAAGGCCTTCGAACGGATGCACCGTGGCGACGTGCTGCGCTCGGTGGTGGTCCTGTGACGGCCGGCGCCCGCATCGAACATCTCGTCACTTCGGGGACGTTCTCGCTGGACGGCGGCACCTGGGACGTCGACAACAACGTGTGGATCGTCGGCGACGGCAATGAGGCGGTCGTCATCGACGCCGCACATGACGCCGAGGCGATCGCCGAAGCCCTCGGTGGGCGCACCCTGCGCGCCATCGTGTGCACCCACGCCCACAACGACCACATCGACGCCGCGCCCGAACTGGCGGCCCGCACCGGTGCCCCGATCCTGCTCCACGGCGACGACCTGCCGCTGTGGAAGCAGACCCACCCCGACCGAATGCCCGACGGCGACCTGGCTGACGGCCAGGTCCTCTCGGTGGCCGGTATCGAGCTGACCGTGCTGCACACCCCAGGCCATGCCCCCGGTGCGGTGTGCCTGTACGCACCGGCCCTCACGGCCCTCTTCAGCGGTGACACGCTCTTCGCGGGTGGCCCTGGGGCGACGGGAAGGTCGTACAGCGACTTCCCGACCATCGTCGATTCCATCCGGGGGCGGCTGCTGACCCTGCCGGGCGACACCGTCGTACACACCGGCCACGGGGAGACGACCACCATCGCCGCCGAGGCACCGCACCTTCAGGAGTGGATCGACCGCGGGTTCTGACCGCCGCCCGTCGAACAGCGCACGCCCGCTCTCGGCCATACCGGCCGACGAGGCGGGCGTGCGTGCGACTGCCCAGCCCGGCAAAGGATCCGACGGCTGGGCAGCCCCCTTTGACCAGGTCGAAGAGGCTGATTCCGGCGTTGCCCTCCCTCCCGCCTTCGTTTCTTATCGCACTTTCAGTTGTGTGATGAGCAACTCAGATCGACGGCTCAACCGGCCCTCTGAACGCCTTGACAAGGGTTCTGGGCCGACCTCAGACTGACGTTGCGCTTACCGCAATCCGTTTCGCTATACGCACCGAGGTGGTCATGATGATTCCCGCGTGCCCTCTGGCGGATCTCCCGCGAGGAGAGGCCTTCCGGCTCGAGACCGACCCGCCGGTCACGGTGTTCCACACCGAGGACGGCGAGCTCTTCGCCATCGACGACACGTGCACCCACCAGGACGCCTCGCTCGCCGACGGCTGGGTGGAGGACTGCTGGGTGGAGTGCCCCCTGCACGCCTCGAAGTTCAACCTGAAGACCGGTGAGGTCGACGCCCCGCCGGCCAAGCTCCCCGTCCGGACCCATGAGGTCGTCGTCCAGGACGGCATGGTCTACGTGCGGCTGTCCATGGCCGCCCCCAACCTGCCGCACTGCGTCGCGCGCAAGCTCGCCGGGGCTCTCACGTGAGGACGGTGGCCGTGGTCGGCGCCTCGCTGGCCGGTCTGTCGGCGGCGCGCTCACTGCGGAAACAGGGCTACGACGGGCGGCTGGTCGTCATCGGAGACGAGCTCCACCGCCCGTACGACAGGCCCCCGCTGTCCAAGGAGTTCCTGGCCGGCACCGTCGGCGAAGCGGAGCTCGCGCTGGAGGCGGACGGCGAGGACCTGCAGGCGGAGTGGCTGCTCGGCGTCCGCGCCACCGGACTCGGTCACGCGGACCGTGCCATCCGGCTCGCCGACGGCCGGGAGGTCCGCGCCGACGGCCTCGTCATCGCGACCGGCGCCGCCGCGCGCACCCTGCCCGGCGCCGAAGGTCTGGCCGGAGTGCACGTCCTGCGCACTCTGGACGACGCCCGCACCCTGCGGGACGAACTGGCCCACGGCGGACGGCTGGTGGTGATCGGCGGTGGATTCATCGGCGCCGAGGTCGCCTCCACCGCATACGCCCTCGGGCTCGACGTGACGGTGGTCGAGGCGGCCCCGACGCCGCTCGCCGGACCGCTCGGCGAGACCATGGGCGGCATCGTCTCCGCTCTCCACGCGGACCACGGCGTACGGCTGTTGTGCGGCGTGGGGGTCAAGGGGCTGAGCGGGGAGAGGCGTGTGGACGCCGTCCTGCTCGAGGACGGTCGCGGCATCCCGGCCGACATCGTCGTCGTCGGTGTGGGGGCCCGCCCGTGCGTCGAGTGGCTGGAGGGATCCGGCGTCGAGCTCGACAACGGCGTCAAGTGCGGCGCCGACGGCCGCACCAGCCTGGCAGGGGTGGTCGCGGTCGGCGACTGCGCCAGCTGGTACGACCCTCGCGCGGGCGCGCACCGCCGCGTCGAACACTGGACCGGCGCGCGCGAGCGCCCCGACGCCGCCGTCGCCACGCTGCTGGCGGGGGGCGCCGTGGAACCGGGCGTGCCCCGTCCGCCGTACTTCTGGTCGGACCAGTACGGCGTGAAGATCCAGTTCGCCGGCCATGCGGCCGGCGCCGACAGCGTGACGGTCGAGGAAGGCGCCGCGGACGACCGTAACGTCCTGGCCGTCTACCGGCGCGCCGGTCAGCCGGTCGCCGTGCTCGGAATGAACCAGCCGCGGCTGTTCATGCGCTGGCGCAAGCAGCTGGCCGCCACGACGTCTTGACACCGCTCATCCGGAATTCCATGCTGCGGTTGCACATGGCACGCACTGTTGCTCCATATACAACGCTGTCCGGAGTCGATCTTCCCGGCGCGTGAATGACCCCTCCATGACGTTTCCCGAGGAGTGCACCGTGACCTCGACCAGCCTGCCGGACAGCCTGATCGCCACCCTCCCCGGCTCCTACTACACCGATCCCGAGATCTTCGCCCAGGAGCAGGAGCACATATTCGAGACCATGTGGTTCTGCGCCGCACGCTCGTCCGACCTGGCGAAGCCCGGCGCATTCCGGACCGTCGACGTGGGCCGCGAGAGCATCCTGATCACCCGCGCCCGCGACAACTCCGTCCGCGCCTACTTCAACGTCTGCCGGCACCGCGGCGCCAGGATCTGCACGGAGGAGAGCGGCGAGGTCAAGCGGGCCTTCCAATGCCCGTACCACGCCTGGACGTACGACCTGAACGGCAAACTCGTCGCGGCGCCCAATCTCACCAAGATGCCCGACGTCGGCCGTACCGAATACGGCCTGGTGCCTGTGGCCACCCGCGAATGGCTCGGCTACGTCTGGGTCTGCCTGGCGGAGAACCCGCGCTCCTTCGAGGAGGACGTCATCGGCGATGTCGTCAGCCGCCTCGGCGACGTCGAGGCGATCGAGCACTACGACATCGCGGCCCTCTCGCTCGGCAAGCGGATCGTCTACGACGTCAAGGCCAACTGGAAGCTCATCATCGAGAACTTCATGGAGTGCTACCACTGCGCCACCATCCACCCCGAACTCACCGAGGTGCTCCCCGAGTTCGCCGACGGTTTCGCCGCCCAGTACTACGTCGGTCACGGCGCCGAGTTCGGTGAGGAGGTCCAGGGTTTCACCGTCGACGGCTCCGAGGGTCTGGACCGCATTCCGGGGGTCGCCGAGGACCAGGACCGCCGTTACTACGCGATCACCGTCAAGCCGCAGGTCTTCATCAACCTCGTCCCCGACCACGTGATCTTCCACCGCATGTACCCGGTGGCCGTCGACCGCACGATCGTCGAGTGCGACTGGCTCTACCTCCCGCACGTCGTCGACAGCGGCAAGGACGTCAGCCGGTCCGTGGAGCTCTTCGACCGGGTCAACCGGCAGGACTTCGAGGCATGCGAGCGCACACAGCCCGGAATGAACTCCCGCATGTATGTCAAGGGGGGCGTACTGGTGCCCAGCGAGCACCACATCGGTGCCTTCCACGACTGGGTGCATGAGTGCCTGGGTACACAGCAGCCGTCGCTCAGCCCGGGTAACCAATCCGGTGGCTGATTTCCTCCGCGCCCTTGAGCAGCACCGGAGAGAGTTCGTGCAGGCGCTCCTCGGTGAGCCTGTACGAGGGCCCGGAGGCGCTCACTGCCGCGACGACGTCTCCGTTCCGATCGCGGACCGGAGCGGCCATGGCGTGCAGGCCGACCTCCAACTCCTCCAGGCTCCAGGCGTAGCCACGCTCCCGGGCCTCGGCGAGGTTCTTCTCGAGTTTCGTCTTCGCGGAGAAGGTGCGCGGGGTGACCTTCGTCAGGCCGGTCTCGGCCAGCAGCGTGGCGCGTTCCTTGGCGGGCAGGTGGGCCAGCAGGATCTTGCCGCTCGAGGTGGCGTGCAACGGGGTCAGCTGGCCGACCCAGTTCTGCGCCGCGACGGCTCCCGGACCGCGCACCTGGTAGAGGTTGATCGCGTAGTGCTCCTGCAACACGGCGACGTTGACCGTCTCGCCGATCTCCTCGGCCAGGCGCTCGCAGACCGGGCGGCTCTGCTGTGTGATGTCGATGCGTCCCGTGACGGCACCGGCCAGGCGTACGATGCCGAAGCCGAGGCGGTACTTGCCGCGCTCGCCCGCCTGCTCCACCAGACCGCGCGCCTCCAGCGCGCCGAGCAGGCGGAACGCGGTGGACTTGTGAACATCGATCTCTGCCGCCACCTCGCTGACGCCCGCCTCCCCGCGGTGGGCCAGGATCTCCAGGACGCTGATGGCGCGGTCGACCGACTGCACTCCGCCGGTGTGTGGATTCGATGTCTCGCTGTCCAGATTGTAGTTGCTCATAGCGAAACTATACCCAAAGTAAACAACACTACTGCAAGTAACGGCGTCCAATGTGACGTGCCGAGTTGCGTAACTCGCAACCTGGTGTGGGTGGAGATGTCGATACTCGCCGTGACGTTCAGTAGGAGGCGGAGCAGATGTCGGGTATCGCAGGGCTCCGGGCGCTGCTGCGCTGCGTCCGCTACGAGGTGCTGCCCGCGAAGGCGACCGAGGACAAGGTGCTCGCCCATGTTCCGCGCGATGTCGCGGTCACCGTTACGGCGTCGCCGGTGAAGGGCCTGGAACCGACCCTCGACCTCGTCACCCGGCTCGCGGCGCACGGCTACCGCGTTGTCCCGCATGTCCCCTCGCGGCTGCTGCGGGACGACGGGCAGTTGAAGGAGGTCGTCGACCGGCTCCGCGAGGCGGGCGTGGACGACATCTTCGTGCCGGCGGGCGACGCGGACCCGCCGGCCGGGGCCTTCGGCGGGGCGCTGCCGGTGCTGCGCAGGCTGAACGAGCTGGACAGGCCCTTCGCCCACGTCGGCGTCACCGGTTACCCCGAGAGTCATCCGCTCATCCACGACGACGTCACCATCCAGGCGATGTGGGACAAGCGCGAGCACGCCACGTACATCGTGAGCAACCTCTGCTTCGATTCACGTGTGCTGGGGCAGTGGATTGCCCGGATACGGCGCAGGGACGTCACCCTGCCCGTCCATGTGGGCGTCGCGGGGCCTGTGCAGCGGGCGAAGCTGCTGTCCATGGCGGCGAAGATCGGCGTGGGGGAGTCGACGCGCTTCCTGACGAAGCACGCCTCGTGGTTCCTGCGTTTCGCGGCACCCGGGGGGTACTCCCCCGAGAGGCTGCTGGCGCGCACCGAGGAGGCGCTCACCGTGCCTTCGGCCGGGGTGGCCGGCCTGCATCTGTTCACGTTCAACCAGATCGCCGAGACCGAACGGTGGCGCCGCGCGCTACTGGACCGGCTCGGTGGCTGAAGGCCGCTCCGCCGGCCCTGTATGAGGCGGGCGGGCCGTTTGGGGTCCAGCCCGCCCGCCGCCTCGATGCGGGGGCGGCGGATGTCCGGCTCGAGCGGCGCCGGAAGTCGGAGGTCGGAAGCCGGTCGAACGTGCCCGGTGGGCGGTGCGCGCCGGTGTGCACCGCCCACCGGGCACTGCCGTGTTCCGGCCTGTTTTCCGACGTCACGAACCCTCTTGACACCCACTTGCACGCCAGGCACATTGTGTTGCGCAACCTGAATCATGTTGCGTAGACAGCAACTGGATCGGCTGGACTGGCTTTCAAACCGGAGGTGCGGCGATGGCGGGACCCCGAGTGGTCATCATCGGAGCGGGCGTCGTTGGCGCGGCACTCGCGGACGAGATTTCCGCGCGAGGCTGGACCGAAGTGACCGTGGTCGACCAGGGCCCGCTGCCCGCCACCGGGGGCTCCAGCTCGCACGC
The DNA here is from genome assembly GCF_053591955.1 of Streptomyces sp. NPDC002845. Taxonomy (NCBI): domain Bacteria; kingdom Bacillati; phylum Actinomycetota; class Actinomycetes; order Kitasatosporales; family Streptomycetaceae; genus Streptomyces; species Streptomyces sp. NPDC002845. Next base: position 8,506 of record NZ_JBSFUU010000035.1, read on the forward strand.
CCCGGGCTTGGTCTTCCAGACGAACTCCTCCAAGACCATGACCGAAATGGCCCGTTACACCGTCGAGAAGTTCTGCTCCCTCGACGTCGACGGCAAGCCCTGCTTCCTGCAGGTCGGCGGCCTGGAAGTGGCGACCACCCCCGAGCGCCTCGCGGAACTGCACCGCCGTCACGGCTGGATCAGCGCCTGGGGCATCGAAGCGCGGCTGCTGACGCCCGAGGAGTGCGTCGAGCAGCACCCGCTGGTGAACCGGGACAGGGTCCTCGGTGGTCTGCTGATCCCGACGGACGGCCTCGCCAAGGCCGTCCTCGCCGTCGAGGCGCAGATCCGCCGGGCCACCGAGCGTGGCGTGCGCTTCCTCGCCCGCCACGAAGTCCTCGACGTGCAGCAGAGCGAGGGGCGCGTCACCGGTGTCCTCACCGACCAGGGCGAGATCCCCGCCGACATCGTCGTGTGCTGCGCCGGCATGTGGGGTCCGAAGATCGCCCGCATGGTCGGCATGAACCTCCCGCTCACCCCGCTCGCCCACCAACTCGCCTGGACCGGCCCGGTACCGGCCCTGGCGGGCCAGACCGAGGAGGCGGTGCGCCCGATCCTGCGCCATCAGGACGCCGACCTCTACTACCGCGACCGCTTCGACGGCATCGGCATCGGCTACTACGGCCACCGCCCGATGCCGATCTCCGCCGACGACATCCTCTCCGTGGACGAGGCCGAGGAGATGCCCTCAATCCTGAAGTTCACCGAGGACGACTTCGCCGACGCCTGGACCGAGACCCAGTCCCTGCTCCCCGTGACGAAGGAGGCCAAGGTCGAGGAGGGCATCAACGGCCTGTTCTCCTTCACCACCGACGGCCTGCCCCTCCTCGGGGAATCCCCGGACGTCAAGGGCTTCTGGGTCGCCGAGGCGGTCTGGGTCACCCACTCCGCGGGTGTGGGGCGGGCCGTGGCCGAATGGCTGGTCGACGGCTACTGCTCCTCCTTCGACCTGCACGAGTGCGACGTCAACCGCTTCGAGCCGCACCAGCTGACGCCGGAGTACGTCCTGGCCCGCGACTGCCAGAACTTCGTCGAGGTCTACGACATCCTGCACCCGCTGCAGCCGTCGGGGGACCCGCGCCCGATCCGCACCAGCCCGTTCTACGCCCGCCAGCAGGAGCGGGGCGCCTTGTTCCTGGAGGCGAACGGCTGGGAGCGCCCGCAGTGGTACGAGGCCAACGCCTCCCTCGTCGAGGGCCGCTCCATCCCGACCCCCAACGACTGGGCGGCGCAGTACTGGTCGCCCATCGTCGGCGCCGAGGCGCAGATCACCCGCGAGACCGTCGCGATGTACGACATGACGGCCCTCAAGCGGCTGGAGGTGAGCGGCCCCGGCGCCGCGGCCTTCCTGGAGCGGCTGGTCACCGGCAAGGTCGCCAAGTCCGTCGGTTCCGTGACGTACACCCTGCTCCTCGACCACGACGGCGGTATCCGAAGCGACATCACCGTCGCCCGGCTCGCCCGCGACCTCTTCCAGGTCGGTGCCAACGGCAACCTGGACCTCGACTGGTTCACCCGCCACCTCCCCGCCGACGGCTCGATCCAGGTACGCGACATCACCCCGGGCACCTGCTGTATCGGTCTGTGGGGACCGCTGGCCCGCGAGGTCCTGCAGCCCCTGACCGACGAGGACTTCTCGAACGACGGCCTGAAGTACTTCCGCGCCAAGCGCGCTCACATCGGCAGCGTCCCGGTGACAGCGATGCGACTGTCGTACGTCGGCGAACTCGGCTGGGAGCTGTACACCACCGCCGACCAGGGCCTGAAGCTGTGGGACACCCTGTGGCGGGCGGCCGAGCCGCTGGGCGGCATCATCGCGGGCCGCGGCGCCTTCAACAGCCTCCGTCTGGAGAAGGGCTACCGCTCCTTCGGCACCGACATGACCTACGAGCACGATCCCTACGAGGCCGGTGTCGGCTTCGCCGTCAAGCTCGACAAGGACGACTTCATCGGCAAGGCCGCGCTGGAACGCCGCAAGACCGACGTACGGCGCAGGCTGACCTGCCTCACCATCGACGACCCGCGGGCGGTCGTCATGGGCAAGGAGCCGGTGTACGACGGCGACTGCGCGGTCGGCTACGTCACCAGCGCCGCCTACGGCTACACGATCGGCAAGGGCATCGCCTACGCCTGGCTCCCCGCCGAGCTCGCCACCCCCGGCACCACCGTGCACATCGGCTACTTCGACCAGCACGTCGAGGCGGTCGTCGCCGAGGAACCCCTGTTCGACCCGACCATGTCCCGCCTCCGTGGCTGACCGTGGGGAAGAGGTACCGCCAGTGACCGCACGACTCCTCGACGGCAAGGCGACCGCCGCCGACATCCGCCGCGAACTCGCCGAGCGCGTGGCCAAGTTGACCGCCACCGTCGGCCGCCCGCCCGGGCTCGGCACCGTCCTGGTCGGTGACGATCCCGGCAGCCACGCCTACGTCGCCGGCAAGCACCGCGACTGCGCGCAGGTGGGCATCGCCTCCCTCCGCCGGCAACTGCCCGCCGACGCCACCCAGCAGCAGGTCGAGGACGTCATCGACGAACTCAACGCCGACCCGGCCTGCACCGGTTACATCGTCCAGCTCCCGCTCCCGCGTCACCTCGACGCCAACGCCGTGCTGGAACGCATGGACCCGGCCAAGGACGCCGACGGACTGCACCCCGTCAACCTCGGCCGGCTCGTCCTCGGCGTCGAGGCCCCGCTGCCGTGCACCCCACGCGGCATCGTCGAACTGCTCCGCCGGTACGAGGTCCCGATCGCCGGGGCGCGAGTGTGCGTGATCGGCCGGGGCATCACCGTCGGCCGCCCCATCGGACTGCTGCTCACCCGGCGCTCCGAGAACGCCACCGTCACCCTGTGCCACACCGGTACCAAGGGCCTGGCCTGGCACGTACGCGAGGCGGACATCGTCATCGCGGCCGCCGGCTCGCCCGGGCTGATCACCAAGGACATGCTCCGCCCCGGCGCGGCGGTCCTGGACGTCGGCATCACCCGTACCGACCACGGGCTGGTGGGCGACATACACCCGGACGCCGCCGAGGTCGCCGGCCGGCTCGCTCCCATGCCCGGAGGCGTGGGCCCCATGACCCGAGCCATGCTGCTCGCCAACGTCGTCGAGGCTGCCGAGAGGAACGCGAACACCGTATGAACGCGCTGTACGGAGAGGTCCGATGAGCCCCCGCACCCCTGGCGCCGAGCTCCCCGAGCACCCCGACTGGCTGTGGCGCACGCCGGAGCCGAAGCGGTCGTACGACGTCGTCATCGTGGGCGGCGGCGGACACGGCCTCGCCACCGCTCACTACCTGGCGAAGAACCACGGCATCACCAACGTCGCCGTACTGGAGAAGGGCTGGCTCGCGGGCGGCAACATGGCTCGCAACACCACCATCATCCGCTCCAACTACCTGTGGGACGAGAGCGCCGGCATCTACGAGCACGCCCTCAAGCTGTGGGAGGGACTGGCGGACGACCTCGACTACCCGATCCTGTTCTCCCAGCGCGGCGTGCTGAACCTCGCCCACAGCCTCCAGGACGTCCGCGACAGCGTGCGCCGCGTCGAGGCGAACCGGCTCAACGGCGTCGACGCCGAATGGCTCGACGCCGAACAGGTCAAAGAGCTCTGCCCGATCGTCAACATCTCACCGGACGTGCGCTACCCGGTCCTGGGCGCCACGTACCAGCCGCGCGCCGGCATCGCCAAGCACGACCACGTCGCCTGGGGCCTGGCTCGCTCCGCCGACGCCGCCGGCATCGACATCGTCCAGAACTGCGAGGTCACCGGCCTGGATGTAGTCGGTGGCCGGGTGGTGGGAGTCCAGACCACGCTGGGCCCGATCGCGGCGGGCAAGGTCGCGCTGTGCTCGGCCGGCCACACCTCGGTACTGGCCGCCATGGCCGGGATCGAACTGCCCCTGCAGAGCCACCCGTTGCAGGCGCTGGTCTCCGAACTGCTGGAGCCGGTGCACCCGACGGTCGTCATGTCCAACGCGGTCCATGTGTACGTCAGCCAGGCACACAAGGGCGAACTGGTCATGGGCGCGGGCATCGACGCGTACAACTCCTACACCCAGCGCGGCGCCTTCCACATCATCGAAGAGCAGATGTCCGCGGCCGTGGAGCTCTTCCCGGTCTTCGCCCGCGCCCACGTGCTGCGCACCTGGGGCGGCATCGTCGACGTCAGCCCCGACGCCTCACCGATCGTAGGACTCACCCCGGTGGACAACCTCTACCTCAACTGCGGCTGGGGCACGGGCGGGTTCAAGGCCACACCGGGCGTCGGCTGGGTCTACGCCCACACCATCGCCCACGACACCCCCCACCCTCTCAACGCCCCCTTCTCGCTCGACCGTTTCACCACCGGCGCGCTCGTCGACGAGCACGGCGCCGCCGCGGTGGCCCACTAGGGAGCCGAACCATGCTGCTGATCCCCTGCCCGTGGTGCGGGCCCCGCGACGAGGCCGAGTTCCACTACGGCGGCCAGGCCCACGTGCCGTATCCGGAGAACCCGGTGGCCCTCACCGACGAGGAGTGGGCCCGGTACCTGTTCTTCCGCGACAACTCCAAGGGCCCCTTCGCCGAGCGCTGGAGTCACGCGGCGGGCTGCCGCCGCTGGTTCAACGCGGTGCGGGACACGTCGACGAACGAGATCCTGGCGGTGTACCGGGCGGGGGAGGAGCGTCCGGCAACCGTTGAGCCGCGTCCGGTCACTCCTCAGCCGCGTCCAGCACAACCAGCCCGTCTGGGGGTACCCCCTCTGGGGGAGTTTGAGGACGAGGCCCCTTCAGGGCCGAACGGGGGTCTGGGGGCGGAGCCGCCAGCGGGGGTCCAGGGGGCAGTCCCCTTGGTTTCGGGAAGGAGCGGGGTAGGGGAGGAAACCCAGCCGTTCCGCCACCCCACCCGCGGCCGAATCCACCGCGACGACCCTCTCACCTTCACTTTCGACGGCACCGAGTACCAAGGCTTCCGCGGCGACACCCTCGCCTCCGCCCTCCTCGCCAACGGCGTCATCCAGGCCGGCACCAGCATCAAGCTCGGCCGCCCACGCGGCATCTTCTCGGCCGGCGTGGAGGAGCCCAACGCCGTCGTCCAGATCGAAGCTCCCTTCCCGGAGCCGATGCTCCCCGCGACAACGGTCGAGCTCTACGACGGCTTGGTCGCGAACAGTCTCCCCGGCCAGGGCCGCCTCGCCACCGAGCCGGACCCGGCCCGCTACGACGCCGTACACGCGCACTGCGACCTGCTGGTCGTCGGCGCCGGACCGGCCGGCCTCGCGGCCGCAGCGGCGGCGGCGAAAAGCGGCGCACGCGTCATCCTCGCCGACGACCAGTCGGAGCCGGGCGGCAGCCTCCTGGGCACGGGCGAACACCTCGACTGGGTGGCGGAGGTCGTCGGCCGACTCGACGCCGAACCCGAGGTGCGCGTGCTGCGCCGTACCACCGTCTTCGGCTACTACGACGACAACCACCTCCTCGCCGTGGAGCGCCGTACCAACCACCTCGGCGCCGAGGCCCCCGAGAACGTCTCCCGCGAACGCGTCTGGCGCATCCGGGCCCGTCGTGTCGTCCTCGCCACCGGCGCCCACGAGCGTTCGCTGGTCTTCGCCGACAACGACCGCCCCGGCGTGATGCTGGCCTCCTCGGCCCGTACCCACGTCAACCGCCACGGTGTCCTGCCCGGCCGCCACGGGGTCGTCTTCACCACCAACGACAGTGCCTACGCGGCAGCGCTGGATCTGGCCGATGCGGGCGTGGACATCACGGCGATCGTCGACACCCGCCCCGAACCGGGGGAGTGGGCGGAGCGCGCCCGGGCGGCCGGCATCGAGGTACTGGCCGGGCATGCCGTCACCGGCACGGAGGGCGAGGCGCGCCTCACCGCCGTGACCGTCGCCCCGTACGGAGAGCCCACAGGACAGCGGGAGTTCGCCGCCGACCTGCTGCTGGTCTCCGGCGGCTGGAACCCGGTGGCGCACCTGTTCAGCCAGGCGGGCGGCAAGCTGCGCCACGACGAGGCGCTGGGCTCCTTCGTTCCCGACACCTGCCGCCAGGCGGTCGAGGCCGTGGGCAGTGCGAGCGGCGTCCTCGACCCGGCCGCGGTCCTGGCACAGGGCGCGGCCGCCGGTGCCCGCGCCATCGAGGCCGAGGGCTACACCTCCGAGGCGCCCCGTCTCCCGGAGGTGGCCGCACAGCCGCAGCCGACGCCGCCCATGCACGTGTACGTCGTCCCCGGTGCCTCGGACGCCCCCCGTTTCGTCGACCTCCAACGGGACGTCACCGTCGACGACCTGACCCGTGCGACCGGTGCCGGTCTGCGCTCGGTCGAGCACACCAAGCGCTACACCACGGCCGGCACCGCCAACGACCAGGGCAAGACCTCCGGTGTTCTGGCCAGTGGCGTCGTCGCCGAACTCCTCGGGGTGGACATCTCGGCGCTCGGCACGACCACGTTCCGGCCGCCGTACACACCGGTCTCCTTCGCCGCGCTCGCGGGCCGCGACCGCGGCGCGCTGCACGACCCGATCCGGACGACCGCCCTGCACGAGTGGCATGTCGCGCACGGCGCCCTGTTCGAGAACGTCGGCCAGTGGAAGCGGCCCTGGTACTACCCGCAGGACGGCGAGGACATGGAAGCCGCCGTGCTGCGCGAGTGCCGGGCGGCCCGCGAGAGCGTGGCCTTCATGGACGCCTCCACCCTCGGCAAGATCGACGTCCAGGGCCCGGACGCCGCCGTCTTCCTCGACCGGCTCTACACCAACATGATGAGCACCCTGAAGGTCGGCATGATCCGCTACGGCGTCATGTGCCGCCCGGACGGCATGGTCTTCGACGACGGGACCGTCATCCGCCTCGCCCAGGACCGCTTCCTGGTCACCACGACCACGGGTAACGCGGCCGCCGTCCTGGACTGGATGGAGGAGTGGCTGCAGACCGAGTGGCCCGAACTGCGCGTCCGCTGCACCTCGGTCACCGAGCAGTGGGCGACCGTCGCCCTGGTCGGCCCCCGCTCCCGCGAGGTCCTCGGCTCGCTCGCGCCCCAACTGGCCGTCGCCAACGAGGACTTCCCGTTCATGGCATGGCGGGAGACGACGGTCGCGGGCATCGAGGCGCGGGTCTGCCGGATCAGCTTCTCCGGCGAACTGGCCTACGAGATCAACGTGTCACCGTGGAACGCCCTCGCCCTGTGGGAGGCGCTGTACGAGGCCGGCGCCCTGTACGGCATCACCCCGTACGGCACGGAGACCATGCACGTCCTGCGCGCGGAGAAGGGCTACCCGATCATCGGGCAGGACACGGACGGCACCGTCACTCCGCAGGACCTCGGAATGAGCTGGGTGGTGTCGAAGAAGAAGCCCGACTTCATCGGCAAGCGCTCCTACGTCCGTGCCGACACCGTCCGCCCGGACCGCAAGCACCTGGTGGGCCTGCTCCCCGAGGACCCGGGGACCTTCCTCCCCGAGGGCACCCACCTGGTCGCCGACGGTGTGCTGTTCGCGCCGCCCGTCCCGATGCTCGGCCACGTCACCTCCAGCTACCGCAGCGCCGCCCTCGGCCGGACCTTCGCGCTCGCCCTGATCAAGGGCGGCCGCGACCGTATCGGCGAGCTGCTGTACGCCCCCGTGGGCGACCGGCTGGTTCCGGTGACCGTCGCAAGCCCCGTCCTCTACGACCCCGAGGGAGCCCGCCGCGATGGCTGACACCGCCCTGACCGCCCCGCTCCGCAGCCCTCTGTCGCACGTCGCCGACCGTCTGGCCGCCGCGACACGTACGTCCGAGGGCGCGATCCGGCTGGCCGAACTCCCCTTCCTGGCCCAGCTCAACGTGCGCCTCGACGCCAAGGGAGCAGTGGCTGACGCCGTCGGGCTCACGCTCGGCCTCCCGCTGCCCCTCGAACCGAACACCGTGGTACGCGCCGGGGAGTTGACCGCGTTGTGGCTGGGCCCGGACGAATGGTTGCTGGTGGGCCCACCCGGCAGCGGGCGGGATCTGGAGAGCCGGATCCGGGAGGCGGCGGGGGACGAGCCCGTCTCCGTCACCGACGTCTCCGCCCAGCGCACCACGCTCCTCGTCGCGGGCCCCCGCGCCCGCGACCTCCTGGCCCACGGCTGCTCGCTGGACCTGCACCCGCGCGCCTTCGGCGCCGGACGCTGCGCCCAGACGACACTGGGCCGCACGCAGATCGTTCTGGTCGCCCGGGACGAACCCAGGGCCGGATTCTGGGTACTGGTCCGTTCGTCCTTCGCCGGCTATCTGGCGGACTGGCTGCTGGACGCGGCGACGGAGTACATGTCAACTGCCCGTCGCTGATGCGACGGGCTTGCACAACGGGCATCACTGGCGGTGATGCTGCGTTTGCGTCCAGCCCCCGTGATGTCGGGCACCACCGCGCCGGGGGCCAGTCGCACGTCGACGACGTTGTAGGTGTTCGATCCTCCCCCGCTCTCGACGCCGCTCGAGTGGGCGGTGCCCCCCACCCACGCAGTACGCGATGCCCGCGAGCTCCTCGGCCCGGCCGAGGACGCCCTCACTCACCAGGAAACCGGCAGCCAACGCGAAGTCGTCTCCGGGCGTCCGCATGGTGATGGCCAGCGGTCTGCCGCCGAGCCGGATCTCCAGCGGTTCCTCGGCGACCAGCGTGTCCGGCCGGGCGCCGACAGCACCGTCCCGGATCCGCGGCACGCGCCGACGCTCGGTGACGCGTCCCATGTCGGGGCCCCGCTCAGCACTCGATGATGTTGACGGCGAGGCCGCCGCGGGCGGTCTCCTTGTATTTCACGGACATGTCGGCGCCGGTTTCCTTCATCGTCTTGATGACCTTGTCCAGGGACACCTTGTGGGAGCCGTCGCCGCGCATCGCCATGCGGGCGGCCGTGATGGCCTTGACGGCGGCCATGCCGTTGCGCTCGATGCACGGGATCTGGACGAGGCCGCCGACCGGGTCGCAGGTGAGGCCGAGGTTGTGTTCCATGCCGATCTCGGCGGCGTTCTCGACCTGTTCGGGGGAGCCGCCCAGGACCTCGGCGAGCGCGCCCGCTGCCATGGAGCAGGCGGAGCCGACCTCGCCCTGGCAGCCGACCTCGGCGCCGGAGATGGACGCGTTCTCCTTGAAGAGCAGGCCGATGGCCCCGGCGGCCAGCAGGAACCGTACGACTCCGTCCTCCTTCTCTCCTTCGGAGGCCGCACCCGGCACGAAGTTGATGTAGTAGTGCAGGACCGCCGGGATGATGCCGGCCGCGCCGTTGGTGGGGGCGGTGACCACTCGCCCGCCGGCGGCGTTTTCTTCGTTCACCGCCATCGCATACAGAGTCGTCCATTCCATGGCGTGTGTGGCCGGGTCGCCTGCGGCGCGCAGCGCCCGGGCGGTGACGGCGGCGCGGCGGCGGACCTTGAGGCCGCCCGGCAGGATGCCCTCGCGGGAAAGGCCGTGGGCCACGCAGCCCTGCATCACCCGCCAGATCTCCAGTAGCCCGGCGCGGATTTCGGCCTCGGTGCGCCAGGCCTGTTCGTTCTCCAGCATCAGCGCGGAGATGGACAGGCCGGTGTCGCGAGTGAAGCGGAGCAGGTCGTCGCCGGTGCGGAAGGGGTACTTCAGGACCGTGTCGTCGAGCTTGATGCGGTCCGAGCCGACCACGTCTTGATCAAGCACAGTCTCGTCGACGACGAAGCCGCCGCCGACGGAGTAGTACGTCTTTGCCAACAGCTCCGTCCCCGTGGCGTCGTGCGCCCGGAGCATCATGCCGTTCGCGTGGTACGGCAGCGCTTTGCGGCGGTGCAGCACCAGGTCGTCGTCGAAGTCGAAGGCGATCTCATGGGCATCGCCGATCTCGACGCCCAGCAGCCGCAGCCTTCGACTCGACTTGATCCGCTCGACATCGTGCTCGGCCTGGACGACGTCGACGGTGTGCGGCTCGTTGCCCTCCAGACCTAGCAGTACGGCCTTCGGGGTGCCGTGGCCGTGGCCGGTGGCGCCGAGGGAGCCGTACAGCTCGGCGCGGACCGTGGCGGTCTTCGCGAGTACGCCGTTCTCCTTCAGGCGGACGGCGAACATGCGTGCCGCGCGCATCGGGCCGACCGTGTGGGAGCTGGACGGGCCGATGCCGATCGAGAACAGGTCGAAGACCGAGATGGCCACGGGGACTCCTCAATGCGGGGGTGGTGGGGCGCCCGAGTGGGGCGCCCCACCAGGGACTTACTTGTTCAGGCCGGGGTACAGCGGGTGCTTGTCGGCCAGGGCCTTGACCCGGGCCTTCAGGGCTTCAGCGTCGTAGGACGGCTTCAGCGTCTCGGCGATCACGTCCGCCACCTCGGCGAAGTCCTCGGCCGTGAAGCCGCGGGTGGCCAGGGCGGGCGTGCCGATCCGCAGGCCCGAGGTCACCATCGGCGGGCGAGGGTCGTTCGGGACGGCGTTGCGGTTGACCGTGATGCCGACCTCGTGGAGGCGGTCCTCGGCCTGCCGGCCGTCCAGCTCGGATTCGCGCAGGTCGACCAGGAGCAGGTGCACGTCCGTGCCGCCGGACAGGACGTTCACGCCGGCCTCGCGGGCGTCGGCGGCCGTCAGGCGTTCGGCGAGGATCCGCGCGCCCTCGACCGTACGGCGCTGGCGCTCCTTGAAGTCCTCCGAGGCGGCGATCTTGAAGGAGACCGCCTTGGCCGCGATCACGTGCTCCAGAGGGCCGCCCTGGAAGCCCGGGAAGACGGACGAGTTCAGTTTCTTCGCGAAGTCCTTCCTGGCCAGGATGATGCCGCCGCGCGGGCCGCCCAGCGTCTTGTGGGTGGTGGAGGTGACGACATCCGCGTACTCGACGGGGTTCGGATGCAGGCCCGCCGCGACCAGGCCCGCGAAGTGCGCCATGTCGACCCACAGGTGGGCCTCGACCTCGTCGGCGATCCGGCGGAACTCGGCGAAGTCCAGCTGCCGCGGGTACGCCGACCAGCCGGCGATGATCACCTTCGGGCGGTGCTCCTTGGCGAGCCGCTCCAGCTCGGCCATGTCGACCAGACCGGTGGCGGCGTCCACGTGGTAGGCGACCACGTTGAACTGCTTGCCGGAGAAGTTCAGCCGCATCCCGTGCGTCAGATGGCCGCCGTGGGCCAGGTCCAGGCCGAGGATGGTGTCGCCGGGCCGGGCCAGCGCGAAGAGCGCGGCCTGGTTGGCGGAGGCGCCGGAGTGCGGCTGGACGTTGGCGTACTCGGCGCCGAACAGCTCCTTGACCCGGTCGATCGCGATCTGCTCGGCGACGTCGACGTGCTCGCAGCCGCCGTAGTAGCGGCGGCCCGGGTAGCCCTCGGCGTACTTGTTGGTGAGGACCGAGCCCTGCGCCTCCATGACCGCGAGCGGCGCGAAGTTCTCGGAGGCGATCATCTCCAGGGTGGACTGCTGACGGTCGAGCTCGGCGTCGACCGCGGCGGCGACCTCCGGGTCGAGCTCGTGCAGGGACGTGTTCAGAACGGTCATCTGCGGCCTCCTGGCGATTGGGGCGCGGAGTGCGGCGTACGCCTCGGCGGGGGAGTTGTCGGGCGGTGATCTACGAGAGCGGGGTGAGTGTGCGGCGGAGTCGGTTGACGAGCCTCGGCTGGTTCATGGCGAGCACGGCGTGCCCCTGCGCCCCCCAGCGCCTCGTACTCGTCCGCGTCGCCGAGTGCCGGCTCCCCGACGCTGTCGTGCAGGACGACGTGATCGCCTGCGACGGAAGCCGGTGGGTGCGCATCGCCTCCTTCGCCGGCGGGCAGGTCGGGCTGCCGGTCCGCAGGTTGAAGAAGACGTGTGGAGGAGGGGGGCATTCGACGAAGCGGCTCTCCAGCCGGCCGTCGGCCGGGGACGCAGGGATGACGGGGTCCTCAGCGGAAGACCACGGTGTGGTGGCCGTTGGGCAGGATGCGGCTCTCGCTGTGCCACTGCACGGCTCGTGCCAGTACCCGGGCCTCGACGTCCCGGCCCATGGTGACCAGTTCGTCGGGGTCGTGGGAGTGGTCCACGCGGACGACGTCCTGCTCGATGATGGGCCCTTCGTCCAGGTCGGGAGTGACGTAGTGGGCCGTGGCCCCGACCAGCTTGACTCCTCGTTGGTGGGCCTGGAGGTAGGGGCGGGCTCCCTTGAAGCTGGGGAGGAAGGAGTGGTGGATGTTGATGGCCCGGCCGTCGAGCCGTTTGCACAGGTCGTCCGAGAGGATCTGCATATAGCGGGCGAGGACCACGAGGTCGATCTCGAACCGCTCCATCAGCTCCAGCAGTTCCGCCTCCGCCTCCGCCTTGGACTGCGGCGTGACGGGGATGTGGTGGAAGGGGATGCCGTGGCTCCGTGCGAGCGGCTCGAAGTCCCGGTGGTTGGAGACGATCACCGGAACCTCGATGTTGAGGGCGCCGGTGCTCTTGCGGAACAGCAGGTCGTTCAGGCAGTGGCCGTACTTGGAGACCATGATCAGAGTGCGTGTGGGGGCGGCCGCGTCGCGCAGCCGCCAGTCGATCCGGTACGCCGCGGCCACCGGGGCGAAATCGGCGCTCAGGCGCTCCAGCGACGTCTCCGGGTCGGATACGTCGAAGTGGACGCGCATGAAGAAACGGCCCTGCAGGCGGTCGTCGAACTGCTGGCTTTCCAGGATGTTCCCGGAGCGGCCGACGAGGAAGCCGCTGACGGCGTGGACCAGGCCGGCCTGGTCGGGACAGGAGAGGGTGAGGACGAACTCGCGGCCGGGGCGGGGGCGAGGTGGCATGGCATCCTCCAGCGTGGTGCGCAATGAGCAACAAGGCGAGCGATACGCAACATGGTCCAAGGGGGAGGGGGTCCGGTCAAGGGTGTTGTCTTGACAGAAAGCCGCCGGGCGGGCTTCCTTGGGTGTTTCGTAATGAGAAATACTCGGCGCAATGAGCAACACCTCGCCTGGCCGTGCCACCGTCGCCCGGGCAGCGACGCTTGATGCGACGTGGTCCGTGAAGCCCGGCGGCGGACCGGCTTCCACTGATTCCCACACACCGCGGAGCACCATCGATGACCCGCAAAGCACCTGCTGAGGATCCCGGCGACGCCCGACTGCGGGTGGGCCCACCGAAGGACTACGCCGCCGGAATTCGGGCGGTCACCTCCTCGTTGCGCCACGCAGGCACCCAGATGGGAGCGCGTCGTGGCCTGCTCACCCTGCTCCGGGTCAACCAGAAGGACGGCTTCGACTGTCCGGGCTGCGCCTGGCCCGAACCGGAACACCGGCACCGTGCCGAATTCTGCGAGAACGGGGCCAAGGCCGTGGCGGAGGAGGCCACGCTGCGCCGGGTCACCCCGGAGTTCTTCGCCGAGCACGGTCTGGACGAGCTCGCCGGCCGCAGCGACTACTGGCTCGGACAGCAGGGGCGCCTCACCCGTCCCATGTACCGTCCGGCGGGAAGCGATCACTACCGCGCGATCTCGTGGGAGGACGCGTTCGCGGTCGTCGCCCGGGAACTCGCCGCCCTCGACCACCCCGACCAGGCCGCCTTCTACACCTCCGGCCGGGCGAGCAACGAGGCCGCCTTCGTCTATCAGCTGTTCGTCCGGCTGCTGGGCACCAACAACCTGCCGGACTGCTCCAACATGTGCCACGAGTCCAGCGGTGCGGCCCTGGTCGAGACGATCGGTATCGGCAAGGGCAGCGTCAGCCTGGAGGACATCCACGAGGCGGACCTGATCCTCGTCGTCGGCCAGAACCCCGGCACCAACCACCCGCGGATGCTCTCCGCCCTGGAGCGCGCCAAGCAGCGCGGCGCCCGCGTCATCGCGGTCAACCCGCTGCCCGAGGCCGGCCTGCTCCGGTTCAAGAACCCCCAGCGGCCGTCCGGCGTCGTCGGCGGCGGCACTCAACTGGCCGACCTCTTCCTGCAGATCAGGCTGGGTGGCGACCAGGCGCTGTTCCAGGCCTTCAACCGGCTGCTGCTGGAATCGGAGGACGAGGCGCCCGGCACTGTCCTCGACGCCTCCTTCATCACCGCGCACACGCACGGCTTCGAGGAGTTCACCGAGCACGCCCGCAAGACCAGTTGGGAGGACGTCCTGGAGGCCACCGGGCTGTCCGAGACGGAGATCAGGGCCGCGTTCCGGGAGGTACTCGCGGCCGAGAAGACCGTCGTCTGCTGGGCGATGGGCCTCACCCAGCACCGCCATTCCGTCCCGACCATCCGGGAGGTCGTCAACTTCCTTCTCCTGCGCGGCAACATCGGCCGTCCCGGTGCCGGGCTGTGCCCGGTGCGCGGCCACTCCAACGTGCAGGGCGACAGGACGATGGGCATCTACGAGAAGCCCAGCGAGGACTTCCTCGACGCACTCGGAGCCGAATTCGGTTTCGAACCACCACGTCACCACGGTCACGACGCCGTCGAGACCATCCGCGCCATGCGCGACGGCCGGGTGAAGGTCTTCGTGGGGCTGGGCGGCAACTTCGTCGCCGCGGCCCCCGACACCGAGGTGACGGAGCAGGCGCTGCGTGGCTGCCGGCTCACCGTGCAGATCTCCACCAAGCTCAACCGGTCACACGCGGTCACCGGAGAACAGGCGCTCATCCTGCCCTGCCTGGGCCGCACCGAGGCCGATCTGAGGCCCTCGGGGCCCCAACTGGTGACGGTGGAGGACTCCATGGGCATGGTGCACCTCTCGAGAGGACGGCTCGCCCCCGCCTCCGATCACCTTCTCAGCGAGGTGGCGATCATCTGCAGGATGGCCCGGGCCGCCCTCGGGGCCCGCGACCCACAGGTGCCCTGGGAGGACTTCGAGGCCGACTACGACCGCATCCGCGACCGCATCGCACGGGCGATCCCCGGCTTCGAGGAATTCAACGACCGAGTGCGCCGACCCGGCGGCTTCGCCCTGCCCCACCCGCCCCGCGACGAGCGCCGCTTCACCACCGCCACCGGCCGGGCCAACTTCACCGTGAACCCGCTGGAGATCCTGCGCGTACCGGAAGGCCGGCTGCTGCTGCAGACGCTGCGTTCGCACGACCAGTACAACACCACCGTTTACGGACTGGACGACCGCTATCGCGGCATCCACCAGGGACGCCGGGTGCTGTTCGTGCACCGGGACGACCTCACCGCCCACGGCCTGGTCGACGGCGACCTCGTCGACATCGTCAGTGAGTACGAGGACGGGGTGGAGCGGCGGGCACCGGGCTTCCGTTCCGTCGCCTTCCCGACGCCCCGCGGCTGCTGCGCGGCGTACTTCCCGGAGACCAACGTCCTGGTGCCCCTGGATTCCACGGCGGCCATCAGCAACACCCCCACCTCCAAGTCCATCGTGGTGCGGCTGGAGCCGGCCGCCGGGGTACCCACGAGCCAGTGAGTCCTTTGCGCTCCCGAGCCGGAGCGCGCGCTTCAACCCGCGCCAAGGTGGCCGAGCCGGGCCGAGATCTCCTCGACTGCGGTCGCACCGGGGCGGAAGCCTCCGATAGCCGCTGCCCGGTCAATCGGAAGGACGGCCCAACGCGCCGGCCAGGCGGACCGGGCCGACGCCGGGACTGTCCCGGCCGTATGAAGGGTGTCGGGCTCAACGGTCCTTGCTGAAGGGCGGTTGGGCGCCGTTGTGCCGACGGTCGCGGACAGTCGGCCGGACGTTTCCGGTCGGCTGTCCGTCGTTTGTGCGGCCCACCCCTTGACGGCACTCCTCCAGGGGCAGGCGTACTCATGGTGAATCCAGTTGCATTATGTGCAACATTGGCTTGGCCCGGCGCCATCACCCGTCGTTCGTGCGGAAGCCCACCGCACTGGCTTCTCCAACAGGTCCGCCGCGGTCCGCCCGGTGCCCTTGATCGGCCCGGACTCCACGACCCGGCCGATGCGGTGCAGGAACAGCTCGGGCGAGGCGGTGGCCACCTCCACGCCGTGGGCGGGCAGCCGGACCGTACCCGCGTACGGGGCCGGGTTGCCCAGGGCCGGCAGTGCGGTCAGCGCGTCCACGTCGGTGGGCGGTCCCCCGGACTCGGGCAGCGGAGCGGACAGCACGCGGCAGAGGTTCGCCTGGTAGACCTCGCCCGCCGCGATGTGCCCGCGGATCCGCCGTACGCCAGCCGTGTACGCTGCGCGGTCGAGCGAGGACGCCCAGTCACCGGCGGTGGGGCCGCACCAGGCGCCGGGCCGGGGGGTGGGACGGGCTCCTGCCGTACGTTCCCGAAGCGGGCGCAGACCAGCCGGCCCTCGTAGTCCGCGACGACCGCCCAGAAGCCGGTCGAGTCCAGGGCCGCGGGGTCGCTGGTGACATCCCGCAGGTCAGTGGCGACGAGTTCGCCGAAGCGGGCGAGAGGAGACAGGTGGTGCACGCCATCGGCGCCACCGAGCAGGGTCACCCGCGCACACCACCATGGACTGTACGTCGTGCGGAGCGGGAACCAAGCACCCACTTCCTCTTTCGGAACGTACCTATACCTGCGTCGCGTGCGGAGTCGTCCCTCCCAGGGACAGGGACTCCGGGCCGCGTGGTGCTCGTCCGGGCTGCTCCGGACCCGGCTGGTGTGGACGTCGTAAGCCTCCTGGAGCACCGCTCCAGGAGGCTTACGACCCTCACGTCCGATGCCGAGGCGCGCGGCGCATGGGTTCCTGGCTATGTGGTGGGCGCGTCCACCGGGGTGGGCGCGCCCGCCGGGTCGTCCTTGGCCCCGTTCGACGAAGTCCCGTTCTCCAGGCCCTCCTCGAACGCCGTGACGGCCTGGTCGATGAGCCGTTCCTCCTGCTTCTTGCGTTGGGCGGCGAGATAGGCGTGGTGTTCCCGGCGGAAGGACTTGGCTGTGGCGAGGCACATCCCGATCATCACCAGGCTGAAGGGCAGTGCCGTGATGATCGCCGCCGTCTGCAGCGTGGACAGCGACGACGTTCCCGTGCCGCTGGCGATCAGCAGAGCGATGGCCACGGCCCCCTCGGCGGCGCACCAGAACACGCGGCTCCAGGCCGGCGGCTCGGGGTCGCCGCCGGAGGCCAGCACGTCGACCACATAGCTGCCGGAGTCGGAGGAGGTGACGAAGAACAGCACGATCAGCAGGAGCGTCACCCCGGCGACGAACGTGCCGCCCGGCAGGGTGTCGAGCAGTTGGAACAGCGCGCTGTCCGTACCGACCGCGCCGTCCTCGCCCACCAGTCCGCCGTCACCGACCGTCTCGTGGTGGAGCGCCGAGCCGCCGAGGATGGCGAACCACAAGAAGGTCAGCAGAGTCGGTACCAGCAGCACACCCGTGACGAACTCACGAACGGTCCGTCCGCGGGAGATACGGGCGATGAAGATGCCGACGAACGGAGCCCAGGAAATCCACCAGCCCCAGTAGAAGACCGTCCAGCCGCTGACCCATGCGGTGCCCTCGGCGCCGTGGGTGGCGCCGGTGTCGAAGCTCAGCGCGAGGAGGTTCTGCAGATACGCGCCGATGTCCTCGACGAAGCCGTTGAGGATGAACAGCGTCGGACCCGCGATGAGCACGAACACCATCAGCGCGCCGGCCAGGCCCATATTGATGTTCGACAGCCACTTGATGCCCTTGCCGACGCCTGTGACCACGGAGATGGTGGCGAGCAGGGTGATGCCGACGATGAGGGCGACCCGAAGGGGCGTGCCGGGGTCGGTCACCCACCCCTGGAAGCCGAGCCCCGCCGAGATCTGCAGGACGCCGAAGCCGAGCGAGGTGGCCACGCCGAAGACGGTGCCGACGATGGCAACGGTGTCGATGGCGTCGCCCCAGGCGCCCTTGATCCTGTCGCCGAAGAGCGGCTCCAGAGCCCAGCGGATCGAGATGGGACGGCCCTTGCGGTGCACGGCGTAAGCGACGGCGAGGCCGACCACGACGTAGATGGCCCAGGGGTGGATTCCCCAGTGCAGGAACGTCTGGACCATGGCGAACTCGCTCCGCGCGGCCTCGCCCTCACCGACACCCGGCCTCGGGGAGACGAAGTGGTTCAACGGCTCGGCGACACCCCAGAAGACCAGCCCGATACCCATACCCGCGGCGAACAGCATCGCCAGCCACGAGCCCATGCCGAACTCGGGTCGCTCGTTGTCCTTGCCGAGCTTGATGTCTCCGAAGCGGCCGATACCGACCCAGAGGGCAAAGATCACAAAGAGTGAGACGAGAGCTGTGTAATACCAACCGAGGCCACTGATGATCTCCTCCTGCACCGTACTGATGACGTCCTGTGCGGAATTCTTGAAGATCGTGGCGTAGAGCACGAAGGCAACAATGATGATCGCGGACGGCCAGAAGACGCGCGGTGCGATCGATGCCGTATGGGACCGGGTCCCCGCTTCCTCTTGATCCGAAGTGTCAGTTGGTGATTTCGCCATCTGGGGAGCAGCCATGCTCTCTTTCCTTCTGTCGTCGGGCTCGGGCATGGTTGGTCGGACGCCGTGGTGCGACCCCGGCGGTCTCAGCGGCTTCCGCTGACTCGGATCGCCTTGTGCTGCGGCGGCACAGCGTTGCAAGGTGTTGCGCAGTGAGAGATTGTCATCTGTAGGCGCAACAGAGAACACTCCTTGTGTCTCGCCGTCAAGACCCCTCGCGCCAGCCGTTGGGCTCTCGACCAGCATCGGAATCGACCCGTGACTCTCACTCTCTGCGTGCGACGGGCTCGAGTACACTGCCGACCCGCCCACCGGGCAGGGCCGTTGCTCATCGCCCGAACGAGCCCACGAGCGGCGAATTTGTCCAGTACCTGTTGATGGTTCACTTCGGCAGTTCACGACCGCCGGCGATCACAGGGCGGCCGTAACCCCTGATCACCAAGACGGGTCCCCGGGTCCGGAGCCGCACGGCGGGAGTGACCCAGGCGTCGCCAACCGGTGATCCCGAGGGCGTGCAGGTGGCTCTGGGCCGTGAGGATCGCCGCCGCGACCGGGCCCACCGGGCGATCGAGTTCATGGTCGAACTCATCAGCCGCCCAGAGTGAGAACCCTACGCTGAACAGCCCCCGCTCCGCAGCTGAGATTGCTCCGGACACCTCCGTGGACAGCAGCAGCTGTCGGCGCCACTGATGCCCTGCAGCAGCGGGGAACCGGCGGCGCGCACAGCCTGAGGGAGCTGCGGGGCATGCCCAGCAGCTGCTCGTCGGCATCCGTTGAATGTCGCGATCGCTGCACCTGGCGGAGGTGTCGGCGGTCTCTAACCACGGTTGAGGAACGGCGACAGGATGGCCGACTGGGGGGTAATGGGCAACAGGAGCCACAGCCAGGGCCGTTCACCGGGCGACGCCTTCATCGGCGGGGCGTGTTCCTCGCGGTGGCCTGGAGAAGGGATCCGCTTCTCCTGCCTGAGTAGGAGAGCAGCAGCTCGAATGCGTTCCTGCGAGCCCCCGGCGCGGGCGCATTCGCTCCTAGTGAACCCGGCGTTCCGTACTTTCCCCTACCGTGTGCACTCCCGCTCACCACACGGTCCCCCAACCCCCTTACCCCACACAAGAACTGAGGACAGACCATGCATGTGGAACTGGACGATCCCCAATGAGCGACTCTGTCGGGGATCTTGGAATTCTCAGGCGGGAGGACATGGTGATCGGGCAGGCTCGGCTTGGTTTCGCAGGTCGTTCGTCTTCTCCGAGGCGAGCCGGTGTCCCTCCGTCCGCGTTCTGGTGAGCAAGTTCCTTCCGCGACGCGTGGGTGGCGCGGGCGAGTAATCCCCGTGGTACGACGGCGATGTGGGTGCGGGACCGGCTGGACGGGCTGTGGCACGATGAGGACTTCGACGCCTGACTCCTTTACTCGGCCGAGTACGCTCGACACTGACCTCGAAGAACGACCCGCCGCACGCCGCTCAGACCCCACATAACTGGGGGTCAAGGGGCCGCAGGTTGAAATCCTGTCGTCCCGACTTGTGAAGCAGCAGGTCAGAGGCCGTATCGGGGTATGCCGACACGGGCAAGGGCGACTCTTCAGTACGTCATTGGGATCGCTGCCTGCTTCAGGTGTAGCGGCGCAGGACAAGGCGGCGTCGGCCGTTCTCTTCGAGTACGTCGGAGTCCACCTCATAGCCGTTGTCCTCGGCGTAGCGCAGCGCGGCGGCGTGGCCGTAGGCGCGGGCGACCTTGGTCAGCCATGGCTGGTCGAAGTGGGACCTGTCGTACTCGCTGATGACGGCTTCGAAGGTGCCGTCGTCGCGGCGGCGGAAGCCGATGTCGTTGCTGAGGCGGCCGATGTGGGCGCGGCGGATGATCACTTCGGCGCGTTCCGGGCGGGCGTCGCCCTGGTAGCCGTAGAGGGTCTGCGGGGTGTCGTGGGCCTCGACGGTGGTGAATCCGAGCGTGGCGAGGGCTTGGACGAGCAGGTCGGGGTCGCGCAGTGCGGTGCGGACGCGGGTGAAGTGTGACATGACGATTCCTCGGTGTCGGTGTCGGTGTCGGTGTCGCTGACGGGAGGGGCGGCGCAGCCAGGTGGTCACGCCAGGCGGACGACCGGCTGTCCGTTCAGTACCAGCGTCTGGCGGCGCAGGTCGTAGGCGGTTACGGTGAGGCGCTTGTGGGCGTCGATGCGGAATTCCAGGCGGAAGCGGTCCTCTCCAGCCGTGGCGGGCGGGTCGGCCTCCAGGAAGGTGGGGCTGTCCTCGTTGAGCCAGAGCATGGACCGCTGCTGGCGTTGTTGCGGGGTGACGGTCACGGTGCGGGCGCCACCGCCGGTGTCGAAGGCGATCTCCAGCTCGGCGCCGGCGTCGCGGTAGGTGGCGTGGGCGAGTTCGTACACGGCCAGGCCGAGCCTGCGCTGCTTTTCGTGCACCGCCCTGACGGTGAGTGTCTTGACCGGCTCCTCGGTGGGGTAGGGGGTGCCGGCTTCGACGAGGGTCTCGAACTCGTAGGCGCCGGTGTCGTGGTCGACATGGCGGATCGCGTAGTCGTGCTGGATGTGATCGAACAGCTCGCTGCCGCCCGCGATTCCGGCCGCCCCGGCCGCCACCGCCTCCAACGGCCGGTCCAGGCGCACCACGTCGGGGTCGAAGTGCAGGTGCACCAGGTCCTGCACCGCGGGGATGAGACAACTGCCGCCGACGAGGAAGACACCCCGGATGTCCTCGGCGGTGAAGCCGCGGGCGGTGGCCAGGTCGAGACAGGAGCGCAGGGCCTGGTTGATCCGGCGCAGTACGCCCTTGTCGCGCAGCAGCGCATCGAAGTCGCCGCGGGTGACGGTGACTTGGTGCACGTGGTCAGTGCGTGCGTCGGCGGCGTGAATGGCGGCCCGTTCCGCGGTGGCCAGCTCCCGTTTGGCCTGTTCGGCGGAGGCCAGGAGGCGGCGGAAGACCTGGTTGCGGCCGATCTGGTCGCCGTGCGGCAGGGAGAGGCGGCCGATGGCGTGTTCGGCGAGGAGCGCGTCGATGGTGTTACCGCCCAGGTCCAGGCCCCGCTTTGCGATGGTGCGCACCCCGGCGCCCGACCCGGCCGCGTCCGGTTCCTGCACGCGGACGACGGCGACGTCGAGGGTGCCGGCCCCGAAGTCGATGACGGCGAAGGCGTCGCCGGGGTTGAGCCGGGCGCTGTAGCCGACAGCGGCCGCGGTGGCCTCGTCCACGACCCGCAGCCGGGCGGTGGGCAGCCCGTCGCGGACCTCCCGCACCAGCCAGTCGCGGTAGCCGTCGAAGGACTCCACGGGCGCGGTGGCGACGATCTCCAGGTCGTCGTCCTCGATGGCGAGCAGGGCCAGCGCCATGATGTCGCTGAGGAACTGGGTGGCCGCCTCGCGACCGGTGACCTTGCGGTCGCCGACCGGGCGGGCGGCGTCGTAGGCGTGTCCGGAGACGTTGCTCTTGGTGGACGCGAACACCGTGAAGCCGGGGTCGTCGTCCATCTCGGGGGTGACCTGGGCGCCGAGGCGGCCGGCGGTGCCGTCGTGGGCGTAGGCGATGAGCGAGGGCACCACCCGCTGGGTGGGCCCGGGGCCGGCCTCGCGCAGCACGTCGACGCCGGGCAGCGGAACGGGGATGCCGCGGCCCGCCTGGTGGTCCCAGCCCGCGACCACGGTGTTGGCGGTGCCGAAGTCGATGCCGATTCGGGTGGTCATGCGTCTCCCTTACGTTCCTGAGGTCGACCACGTTCCGGATGCTCGCCCAGCTCGATCTCGTAGTCGCCCGCGACTGCCGATCCTGCCGACCTCACCGACCCTGCCGCCTCGCCGATTCCGACGTCGTGCCGTAAGCGGTGTTCCAGGCACGTGCGCAGCAGTCCCAACGCCTGCCGGGACATTTCGTTCAGGACCGGGTGCTCCATCACCGCGACCACCTTCGTCAGGTCCTTGTGGCTCATCACGCCCATAGGGTCGGCGATGAATGGACGAAGGGTGAGGGCGGTCAGGACGTAGATGTCGACGGTGCCCTCTTCCAGGTCCCCCACCGCCAGTAGGTCTCCCCTCGGTGACACCCGTGCGCAACGCGCCGTGGCACGAGGGGTGTCAGCGAGTAGGGGGACCTGCTCGGACACGGGGTCGTCGGGCATGGGCGTGTCACGTGTCGGCGGCACGTCGAGGAGTTGGAGATGCGTTCCTGTAACGGCGAGGAACCGGTCCAGTGCGTGTGACCAGGCGAGGTGGATCGGAGATGTCCTGTACGTCCAGGGACGGGTCGTGATCGGCGCCTGTGAGGTCGTGAGAGGTTCGTGCCACACATGCAGGCCGCCGTCTACGGTGCCGCAGACAAACGCGGAAGGCGAGATGGCGACCTGCTGCATGCCGTATCCCGTGGCTTCGGGGCGAATGAGCTTGTTCACAGCAGAGTCGGCGATGTCGGCGACCACGATGTTGGAGTTCTCACCGACCACGGCGATCAGCCGCCCCTGCGCATCCACGGCGGAGCCCCTCGGAACGACAAGCCTCCGCCCGAGCGGTATGCCACTGTCGGTAAAGGGCCCGTCGGAGTCGCCGACGAACATCGCCCACTCGCCCGTCAGTTCGAGGTTCCTTGCGGGCACGATGAAGGCACGGTCTCCGGCGATGCGCTCCACGCCGCGCCCATCGCTGGGCGCGGTGTCGAGCGCCCGCGTGCCGGTCTCGTCGGCGTAGTGGATCTGCCCACGCGCCACGACGATCATGGTGTCTGAGCCCAGATGCGCGATCCACTGTGCCGGGTGCGGGAGGTCGTCTTCCAACCACACCAGCGTCAGGCCGGCGAGATCCACGATTCCGGCGCAATGTCCGGTCCCTCGTCCGGCGAAGGCGAGTTGTGTGCCGTCCGGGGCGAAGTCGAGAGCGTGAACCGCGATCGACTCCTCGTCGGGATCGGTCGGCCAGATCCGGGTGCGGGGGATGGAGTTGAGCGAACCTGTGCCGGCCAGGGCGTCGACGAACCGGGTTACCGCATTCGAGTCCGCGGCACGCAGTGCTTCGAACACACGACGCTCGTCCTCGCCGGACGGCCGCCAGTCACCGAACTCGTCGGCCGCCCGCACCGCTTCGGGCAGCGGCATCAGCAGCGTGAGGGACCACAAGCGGTCCCAGTCACGCCGGTCCGCCAATTGCTCTACCAGATACGCACGTTCATGCTCGGCGAAGGAAGTGAAGTCCGCCTGCTGGGAACCCTGTCCCGCCAGTACACGCAGCACATCCAGGATGCCGAGTCCGCTCATCGCGGTCCGCAGGGCCAAGCGCTCCTCGGCGCAGGCGCCCCGGTAGCCGAGCGCCAGGAGCGAGCCGTCGGGATCCAGCGCCCGATACTGCTCCAGTTGCCCGGTACGTACGAAGAACACGGCGCGTTGGACCTGATCGGCGGGCGCGAGGTGGTGCCCGGCGCAGAAGGCCGCCGCTTCGGGCGACTCCAGTGCCGTACGGCAGAACAGGTCGACGGCCGCGGAATCGCTCAGCGTCAGGAGGAGGGCACGAGCCCGCTCACCGATGGGGTGATCGAAGCGGGCGGCGGCATCGGCGAGCATCCGGGCGTCGACCGTCCCGCCGCAGCCATCGCCGTCGTCGAGCGCGAGACGGCTGAGGAAACGCACCTGTGGCTCGGAGGCCGTCGGGGCGCGGTTCCAATGCCTCAGCAACGACCACAACTCGTCCTCGTGGGCATCGAGCCAGTCGCGCCAGCCGGCGTCCACGAGCACGTCGGAAATCCGCGCCGAATCCCTGTCCAGCAGCTCTGCCACGAGTGGGGAGGTCCACCGCCGCCGGGACGGTCCTGCCGCCGGCGGCTCCGCCCATGTCCGCCACACCGTCTCCGGTCCAAGGGACTCAAGGGCGCCCGCGACGGCGCGCATGGCCGCCGGCACACCGGCGTCGGCCGCGCGCACCACGGTCACCAGCGCCCCAAGACGCCACCGGGAGCGCTGCCCGAGAGGCAGCCGCAGCACCAGCACGGCGATCCGTACCCGCATGAAACTCACTCCGTCCGGTCCGCGCTGAGGGCGATGTCGTACGGGCCGCCCGTGGCCACGGGGCCGCTGCCGAGCGCGATGTCCGCGCCGAAGCGGTCCGCGAGGGCGTCCGCGAGCAGATCGAGTGCCGTCCGTACCGTGAGGTCGGCGACCTTCGTACGCAGTTCCCGCACGTGGTGCCACTGTCGAGGGGTGCCGTGCAGCAACGGCTGTTCCAGGGCTTCGCGTGCGGCGGGCAGACGGGAGTTGTGCACCTCGATGCCGTCGAGGAAGCCGCTCTCGGCGTGCGTCTTCGCAGCGGTGACGAGAGTGTCTCCCCGCGTGGACACCGCGATCAGTGTGGGGAGGTCGTGCGCCAGCCTGTGGAGTTGCGTGGCGAAAAGGGAGTCGAGGGGGTGTTCCCCCAGTCTTGTGAATGCCCTTTGAAATCCCAGCTCTTCGGCAGGGCTGTATGGCCTGCTCCCTGACGCGAGGGTCCGGATGCCGTCGAACGCGCCCCCGTGCGGGGGGTGCCCAGCATCGCGCCGTATATCTCCGGACGTCGAAAGGACCTGGACCTTGCGAGGATGCCCCCGCCCGGAGGCCGAGACGAACGCCAGCGCATCCGGGCCGAGGAAGCTCACCGTGGTCGCGCCGCCGGCTTTGTAGTGGAGAACGGCCCCGGATTCGTCCACCACGAGTACCGAGTGGCTGGTGGCGATCGCGATCAACTGGGATTCCGGCAGGGTCGCGATCGTGCAGAGGACGCCCCCTGCGGGAGCCCCCGGCCCGAGGAGCTTCCTGGCCTCCCTCACCTCCGCGGCGATCCGGGCAACGGGAACGTGCCGGAGGCGGGAGGCCCCGCGGTCGACGAACGCGAGTCCGGACGACGTGACCATGACCATGCCCGTGCCGGCCCGCCCCATCCCCGACACGACATCCGGGGCGTTCAGAAGAATCTCGTGATACCCGGGACGGACACGGGTGATGGCCTCGCCCGGCGGATCTCCCGACAGCGAATCCATTCGGTAGAGCTCGTCACCCAGATGCAGAATCGAGTGGGCCGTGGCCCACGACAGGCGGCCGGTCCTTGTCCGTTCACGCCCGGTCGTCCGTTCGTCGCGGAAGTGCGGGGTGATTTCGCCGGTCGCGATCCGCAGGGTCTCCATCAGGACGTCGGGGCCAGGCACACCGGGTGGCGACTGCGCGACCACGGCGAGTTCGGCTTGGTCGGGGGAGAAGGAAACCAGTCCTCCTTGGCCGACGGCGTACGGGACCACTGTCTCCCGTGGCAGTTTCTCGACGGTGGCGGCCAGCCGCTCGGGAGGGAATTCGGCGAGCGCGGTCAGGAGCGCACCGCGTTCTCCGGTGCGCTGGTGGCCGGGCAGCAGGCGGGCGGCTGCCGCGGCCTTGGCCAAGGGCAGGTCGAGGGCGAGCCGGCGCAGTTCGTCCCAGCGCTGGTGCTCGGCCAGGTGGTGACCGAGGTAGCCGAGTTCGTCGTACGACATCTCGGCGATACGGTCACGCCGTTCGCCGGTGACCACGACCCGGATGACTTCGGCATCGCCCTCGGCGGCCATGACCGCTCGCAGCCGTTCCCGTACTTCCGGAGGCGCCGCGCGGTAGGCCAGGGCCAGCAGCGAGCCGTCGGGATCGAGGGAGTGGCGCTGCTCGGCCTGCCCGATCAGGGTGAGATACGCGGCTCGGTCGGCCGGCTCGGCCGGCGCCACGGCCAGCAGTTCCAGCACGTCGGACTCCGGCAGCTCCGCGGCCCGGACGGCCTCCTGCGCGGCCGGGTCCCCGGCCGCGCACGCTCGGACCAGCCGCCGCCACGCCCGCCGGGCCCGCAAGCCGCGGGAGCCGTCCGCGCGCCGCGGCGACGCCCGCCGCAGCAGCCGGGCCGCGCCCGCCCCCGTCAGCCGGGCCATCCCCGCTACACCTCCAGTACCGGCGCCTGCCGCTCCGGCCCCCGGTCCGTTCCGGTGAAGGAGGCCGACTGGGCGCGGCCCTCGCGCAGCCAGGCGCGCAGGTCCTCGATGACCTCGCGCTGGGACTTGCTCAACGGGACCGTGCGGGCGGCGGCGTGGGCGATGTCGTCGGTGGTGATGTCACGTTCCTCGGCGAACGCCTCGTACATCGCGTCCACGACGACCTGTTCCAGCTCGGCGCCGACGAACCCGTCGCAGATCCGGGCCAGTTGGTACACGTCGAACATCTCCGGCTTACGGCCGCGCTTGCGCAGATGGACGGTGATGATCTCGCGGCGCTCCTCCTCCGCGGGCAGGTCGAGGAAGAACACCTCGTCGAACCGGCCGCGGCGCAGCGTCTCCGGTGGCAGGGCGCTGACGTCGTTGGCGGTGGCCACCACGAACACCGGCGCGGTCTTCTCCTGCATCCAGGTCAGGACCGTGCCGAAGACCCGCTGCGAGGTGCCCCCGTCGTGGCCCCCGGCCGCCAGTGCCTTCTCCACCTCGTCGATCCACAGCACACACGGCGACACGGTCTCCGCCAGCCGCAGCGCCCTGCGCACCCGCTCCTCCGACTCACCCACCAGCGAACCGAACAGCGCGCCGACATCGAGGCGCAGCAGCGGCAGCCGCCACAGCCCGCCGATCATCTTCGCGGTGAGGCTCTTGCCGGTGCCGGGGATACCGATGAGCGCGATGCCCTTGGGCGCCGGCAGGCGGAACTCGCGGGCGGCGTCGCCGAAGGCGCGCTCGCGCAGCCGCAGCCACTCCTTGAGCACGTCCAGTCCGCCCAGGTCGTCGGGGCTCTCCTCCGCGCTGTAGAACTCCAGGGCCTCGTTCTCCCGGATGACGGCCTTCTTCTCGGCCAGCACCGCGTCGATGTCCCGGTCGTCGAGCACCTCGTCGCGCACGATGGCCTTGGCGAAGGCCCGGCGGGCTTGCGCGGCGGTCAAGCCCAGCGCGGCCTGCGCCAGGCGGCTGCGCCCCGCCTGGGTGAGCGTGGACTTCACCCCCTTGGTGCTGTCGATGAGGTGGTCCAGCTCGCGGCGCAGCGCGTCGGCCTCGGGCGGCGGCATCTCCACCACCACGGCGTCGTCGCCCAGTTCGACGGGGACGGTGCGCACGGGCGTGGTCACGATCAGGGAGGAGCCGGTGAAGACGAGCTTGTGGGCGAGGTTGCGCAGGCGCCGGCGTACCACCGGGTCGCGCTCCCAGAAGGCGTGGAAGTCCTTGAGCACGTACAGGTCGCGGCGGCGCGGCTCCTTCTGCGCCAGCTCCTTGATCTTGGTCAACGCGTCCGGCGGGGTGGCCGCCTTGGGCAGCTGCCGGCCCGACGCCGAATCCAGGCCGTCGGCGACGTCCCAGGTGACGAGGTCGGACGACGGATCCCGGTCGCGCCGCACCTGGTCCAGCACCTCCAGCGCCCGCTGCTCCTCGACCGTGACGAGCACGATCAGCGCCACCCGGGCGCGCAGATACAGCCGGATCTCGTCAGCGATGCCCACAGTGCCCACTCAGAACTCTCCTCCCGGCGCGACCATGCCGGTGAACGTCACCGTCGCGTCGTCAGCGATGGTGATCTCCAACTCCGGCACGGCAACCAGATCGTCCGCCGTGTAGCGCCCGGTGCGCATCCAGTACTCCTTGTTCGACGAGCCGCGCAGCCCCCGGGCCAGCCGCAGCCGCGCGTTGTACCGTCCGGCGATCACCACATCGACGTCGGCGACGGCCGCCGCCCGGGCCGGGTCGGCCTCGATCTCGGCACGGGTGAACCCCGTGAGCACGATCACCGACAGGCCGCTGCGGGCCCGCAGTTCGGCGCAGAACGCGGCGACCGCGGCGGGCTGCTCCAACGGCTCACCACCGGTGAGGGTGACGCCTTCGATGCCCGTTGCGTCGGCCAGCGCCTCCTCGACCACCTCGCCGACCCTGCGGACCAGGCCGGCACCCGCCCCGGAGTGGGTCTCGGGGTTGAAGCAGCCGGGACAACCCAGCGCACACCCCTGACTCCACAGGACACGGCGAACACCGGGCCCGTTCGCGGCACTTCGGGGGACAGCAGCATGCAGCCGCCACGGCGTGTCCAGCCCACTCACCCGTGCCACAGGCGGTCCTGCTCCCCGGCCTCGTAGGCCTCGTACTGCTGATACGCCTCCTCGGTGAGCGTCTGGTGCTCCACTCTCCCGCCGAGCAGCCGGACCAGCTCGTCGGTGTCCGCCAGGCACCGCGTCCCGGCGACACCCTGGACGTGCACCTCCACGGTGCCGTCCGCCGAGATCACGACCTCGACGCTCTCCTCGGCCATCAACTCACCCTTCGCCTGGGAGGAAGTGACTCGGCCCACTGTGCCGGGCGGGGATCGGGAGGGGTCCCGAGGGAAGCGGGCGGTGCTCCGGAAGCGTCACCGAACGGGCCGGCGCCGGTGCGCGTGAAAGTACGCGCGGCTGCGCGGTACGTAGAGGAGGCTGACTCCAGTACCGGAGGCGATGAGGGCCAGGATGGCCCGGGCCGCGTACTCCGGCTGGAACACGCCGCCCGCGTCCAGCAACCCCCGGATCACGTGCGGGCCCAGATAGAGAAGGAACAGCGCGGCCGTCACCGTCGCCGTGATGCGGGCTGTGTGCCCGCCTTTGCGGAAGCGGGTGGCCGCACCGATGGTGACGAAGAGCAGCAGGTACACGAACTGCGTCAGCTCCGGGTCGTTCACGGCGATGGTGGCGGCGATCAGTGCGGAAAGGATCAGCAGCGTGGCGGCCGCGTTGATGTGTATGGGGCGCTCGGCCGGCGGCGGATGCGGACGGTGGTCGTCGTCCGGTGAGCCGGTCATCGTGCCCTCCCTGTGCTGTGGTCCGGCGGTCCGAGGCCATCCGCGCCGGGTCATGCACGGGATCATCCGCCCGAAGCTCCGGGACCCCTCCCGGAGGGAGATACCGGCCCGGCATGGACCGGGTGCTGATCCTGCGGATGGGCGGCAACAAGAACGCGGCGGAGGCCATCGGACCGGCAGCGAAGCGACGCTTCGGGAGCTCGAAGTCGAGACTGTCCCCGGGCCTCACCGCGGTCACGGAGAACGTACCGCCGTTGACGGCGATGTCCACCGGCCGGGACACGGCCACCTCGTAGGTGCCGTCGGTGGTCTTGCTTCGAGACCGGGGCGGGGGCGGATTCGCTGCTGTCCGGTGTGGAGCCGCACCCCGCCAGGAGCAGCGCGACGGCGAGCGCGGCCGCGGCCGCCAGTGCCGTCGCGAAGGCGGGGGAGGGGTGGCGGGTTCGTTCACGGGGACTCCGGGGCGTTGGGCTCGGGGCGGGTCGTTGTCCACACCGCCGGGCTCACGGGACCCGTCCCGGGTGCGGAGCCGAACAATGCGGGCACCGGACCCGTTCCGCGACCGGGGGAGGTCAGGATGAACGACCCGACGTACGCCGCACCCGTCATGCCGAATTCCGCGCCCGACGAGGTCAGGGCACACGACCCGATGGCCGTTGCCCTGGGCAATGCCTCCCTGCTCGGCGTCGGCTATCTGATGCTGCGGCGGCGCAGGCTCGCCCTCGCCGCCGTGGCCGGCACCGCCGTGCTCGTGTCCAGGCTCGTCGCGACCGCCTCGTCGTCGTACGAGGTCGCTGTGCTCCTGTGGTGGGCGGCCGTTGTCGCCCACGGGTGGTTCCTCGCACGCGGAGGCGGCGGCCGGGGTACGGTGCGCGGCCGCCGCCTGGTCGCGCTCGGCATCACGCTGCCGGTGCTGCTGGCCGTGGGGCTGACGCGCTTCGACGCCTCCAGGATCGGCCGGAGCGTCACCGAGGCACGCGAAAGCGGCGACTGCGCACGGGTGTCGAGCGCCCAGGACAGGGTGTGGTTCGGGCACCGTATCGCCGACGCCCCGCTGACCGCCCGCGGCGACGAGGCCGTCGAGGCATGCGACCGGCTGCAGACGGCCCGGACCGGGTTGACCACCGCGCTGACCGGGGACACCGATGCCCTGGAGGACGGCTTCGGCACACTCGCCTCGGTCCTCGCGGAACCCGGCAACGAAAAGACGGTCGAAGCGACCCTGAACGGATTCCTCGGCAGCCTGCCCGCCAAGGACCCCTGCGACACCGTCGCCGTCACCGACTGGCTCCGCGACCGGAAGCGGAGCCACGATGTACTGGACCGGTCCGCCGACACGGCCGCGCGGACCGCGCCCGCCGCGCTCGTCGGATGCGGCGAGGAACTCATGGCCGACAGCAGGTGGAAGGACGCCCGGACCCACTACGAGCAGCTGCTCGACCAGTACCCGGGCGACGACCTCGCGGGCAAGGCCCGCAAAGGCGCCAGGAAGGCCACGCTGAGCATCGAGCTGGCAGGCGTCCGCAGCCTGCTCACGGAGCGCACCGACGCGCAGCCCGAGTACTGCTCCAGCCCGGCGAAGTACAGCGGCGCCAAGCCCCTCGGCAAGGGCACGAACCGCGCGCTGTTCTACCCCGACGGCGAGTACGACATCGACCACTCGGAGAAACTCCCCGGCTCCTGGAAGGCCGACGGCCCCACCGACGCGGTCCTGGTGGTCTGCATGGGCGAGACGAGGTTCGGAAGCTCCGTCGAGACATGCCCGTACCGCGACAGGGACTCCGGTTCCCTTGTGTCCGTGACCTTCTACAAGGTCGCGATCCCGGTGAAGGTCTACGAGTTGCGCACGGGGAAGCTCGTCGCCAACCGCACGATCCAGATCAACGGCACGAGCTGCCCGGCGGTCATCACGTACTACACCTACGGCGACGTCGCCCCGAGCGCGACGAGAGGCGAGTACGTCGAAGAGTCCAAGTCCGATGTGAAGTCCGCCTTCCGGCCGCTCGTCGTACGGTGAGCGGCGGCGCGGACCGTGGCTTCATTGGGGTCCGCGGTTCGGGAGGGTTCCCGAGTGGGGCGAGTGAGCATGGGGCGGCGACCGCCGGGAGCTTCCGGCGGCCGGTCGGGAGGCGCGGCCGAAAAAGGGGGCGTTGGTGGCACAGGAGGAACGGGTCATCGCCGGGCGGTACCGGCTGCGGCAGCGGCTGGGTTCCGGCGGTGGGGGAGACGTCTGGCTGGCTGAGGACGACGAGCTCCGGGTCCGGGTCGCGGTCAAGGAGATCGATGTACCGCACGAGCCGAACGGACCTGGCGGCGTCGCCGTCGCCCGCGGGCGCAAGGAGGCACTGAAGGCGGCGCAGCTGCGCGAGCACCCGAACGTGATCACCGTGTACGACGTGGTGGAGGACGGCAACCGCCCGTGGATCGTGATGGAGTATCTGCCGGGCACGCGGGACCTGAGCGCTGTGGTGCAGGAGCGCGGCCCGCTGTCGAGCGACGAGGTGGCCCGGATCGGTGCGGCCGCCCTCGACGGGCTCTCGGCAGGGCACCGGATCGGCATCATCCACCGGGACGTGAAGCCCTCCAACATCCTGCTGGCACCGGACCATTCGGGTGCCGCCGACCGCCGGGTCCTGCTCACGGACTACGGCATCTCGCTGCGGCCCCGCGAGACCCGGGTCACCCAGAGGGGCATGGTGGTCGGCACCCCCGGCTATGTGGCGCCGGAGCGGCTGTCCGGCGGCGAGGCGACTGCCGCGTCCGACCTGTTCTCGCTCGGCGTCACCCTCTACTGCGCCCTTGAGGGCACCGCCCCCTTCGAGCGGGACACGGTCGACGCCACCCTCATGGCGGCGCTGACCACGGAACCCGACGCGCCGCCGCGGGCGAGCGAGCCACTCAGCCGCGTGATCATGGGGCTGCTGGCGAAGGACCCGCTGGACCGCACGCAGGCGGCGGAGGCGGGCGAACTGCTCGCCGAGGCCACGGGAACCGGGACCCGTGGTGCGCCGCTGCCCGTGCTCCCCGGATCTGCTCGGGCGTCGGCCGGATCGGGGGACGGCTCGGCGAGCGACGGATCCGGGTCGGGCCGGTCTCCAGGTTCCGGCGAGCCCCGGGAGGGCTCAGGGCGGGCCGACAGCCCGGCCGATTCCGGAGCCGCGACCGACTCCGGCGACGTCGGCACCGCGACGGAGCCCGGCCATTCCCTGCCCTCCTGGAAGGGGCGCCTCACCTCCGCCCGGCGCACCTCGGGCGCTGCTCGCCGGGCGCCCGGCCGGCGAACGCCCGTGCTGCTGGCGCTCGCCGCCGTGCTGGCCGGGGGCGGCGGGTTCGCGCTGGGCGCCGCCACGTACCACGACGAGCGGGCCGAGGCGAAGGGGCCGGAGGTCAACGCGAGGGTGGCCGCGACTCCCTCCCCGACCGTGACCCGCAGCGCGTACCCGTACGGCCGGCAGGTGGGGCTGCGCGAGGGGCTCACGCCGGGGCAGTGCGTCGACGCCGACTGGAAGGACGGGGAGTTCAGGGGACGGCCCGGGGTGAAGGTCGTCGACTGCTACGACGATGATCCCGAGGGCCAGGTCATCGCGACCGTCGCGGCCGACGACGCCGTACAGGCGTCCGGCGCGGAGGCGGCACGGGCCGGGTGCACCCGGCGCACGGCGGAGCTGCGCAAGACCATGGCCGACCCGGTTCTGTACGTGCTCATGCCGGAGACCGGGCAGAGCGAGCCACCGGAAGCGGCCTGCCTGATCTTCCTGAGGAACGCCACCCTCGGTGGCCCGCTCGGCGACTTCCGCAAGTACGGCGACGAGGTGTACATCACGCAGCAGGGCCCGGGTGACTGCATCAACTCCGAAGAGGAAGAGGACGGCGAGATCACCGACACCCTGGTGAGCTGCGACAAGCCGCACCACGAGCAGATCGTCGGCTGGACCTGGGCCTCGGGCGACGGCTCGGCGGACAGCGTCGACACGGCAGAGCTCTGCGAGGAGAAATACGGCGTCAACTGGGCCCGTGGCCAGGGGCACGAGATGCGGGGCTGGCAGTCCACGGCCGAGTGGGACGGCGGGTTCCGCTACGTGCTGTGCAGCGTGGGCCGGGAGGACGACGGGAAACTTCCCGGAGGAGCGCTGAAGTCGGCGTACTGACTCTTCCGGGGAGTCAGCGAGGGGAAGAACTCCAGCACCGCCGTGCCACTGTCCAGGGCTTCACGCGGAAGCCGAGGGGTTCCGGGACCGGTCCCGACTGCGGCGCCTAGGGTACGCGTCGGCCCGAACCGAACACCCCCTGACAGGGAGGAAACCCTGCATGCCAAGCACTCGGACCTGTGTGCTGGCGGGCATCACCGCGGCTGTTTCGACCGTCGCGCTCACGCTGTCCGCCCAGGCCGACACTGCGGCTCCGCACGAGCGGGCGGCCGCCCGGTGCGCGTACCCGGCCGAGGTCCTCGACCTGACCGACTGGAAGCTGACAGTGCCCACCGGCGAGGACGAGGATCCCACCGAGATCACACAGCCTGAGCTGGCGACCTTCTCCGCCGATCCCTGGTTCCAGGCCAACACCGCCTGCGACGCGGTCCGGTTCCGGGCCGCCGTCAACGGCGTGACGACGGGAGGCTCCAGCTACCCGCGCGCCGAGCTGCGGGAGATGACCGAGGGCGGCGAGGAGAAAGCCGCCTGGTCCACCACGCGCGGCACCCACACCCTCGTGGTCACCGAGGCGTTCACGGCACTGCCCGACGACAAGCCGCACCTGGTCGGCGCGCAGGTCCACGGCGGGGATGACGATGTCACGGTCTTCCGCCTCGAAGGCAGCAGCCTCTACATCACCGAGGGCGACGACAGCCACCACCACCTCGTCACCGACGACTACGAACTGGGCACCGAGTTCGAGGCCAGGTTCGTGGCGGAGGACGGGGAGATCGACGTGTACTACAACGGGCAGCTGCAGACCACGATTTCCCACGAGGGCGACACCAACTACTTCAAGGCGGGGGCCTACACGCAGGCCAACTGCGACAACTCAGATCCGTGCGCCGACGACAACTACGGCGAGGTCCGCATCTCCGGCATCGAGGCCACTCACTCCTGACCGGCGGACGGTTGCAGGGAGGGGCACTGGGGCACCCCAACATCATCCGGGTGTTCAATGCGCAGGCTTACGCGGCGCTGGACGCGCCCCATGGAGGGATGACGTCGAGCGGCGCCCGGGGCTCGTGGAGTCCCGGGCGCCGCTCGGTGAGGGGTGAGGCCGGGGCTTGTGGCCCGGCCGGTGGACGTCAGCCGAAGATGATGCCGTAGGCCTTGGTGCCGGTGAGGTTGTCGTAGACGACGTCGGCGGTGGCCTTCTTCCAGATCTTGATGCGGAAGGTGTCCGGGGCGTCGGTGAGGGTGATGCGGAAGCCGTATCCGTCGGCGCCGTTGACCGTGCCCGAACCCTGGTACTGGGCGCCGGAGTCGGTGACCACCAGCCAGTCGGACGAGGTGGTCCGGAACTTCAGCCTGTCCGCCCGGAAGTCGAAGGTCGCGTCGCCGCTGGGAACGGTGGCGCCCTTCTTGTAGGCGGCGCCGAAGGAGAAGCCGGCCATACCGGTCAGGGTGGGCTTGGCGGGGTAGGCGCCGGCCGGGGAGGAGATGACGCCGACGCCCGCGATGGGACCGGCCGCACGGTCGTAGACGATCACCTCGGGGAGTTCCGTGCTGTTCCGGCCGCCGTCGTCGTCGGTGACGGTGATCACCGGACGGTGGATGCCCGCCTCGGCGTAGGTGTGGGTGGCTTCGCAGCGGGAGGCCGTGACCGTGCCGGTGGTGGGCTCGGTGCCGTCCTTCCAGTCGACCCGGCAGGTCTGGGTGTCGGCCGTGCCCAGGTCGGTGAAGTCCGCCGTGACCACCGCGCTCTTGCCGGCCGCCACCGGAGCCGGGCCCGTCGCCTCCGTGATCACCGGGGCCGCGTTGTCGACCGTGACAGTGAGCGTGTCGCTGCCGCGGCCGCCGGTCAGGGTGGCCTTGAAGGTGCCGTCGTCGGCGCAGGTGAGAGCGGTGAGGATGGCGTCGGGGTCGGAGAAGGCGCAGGGTGCTCCGTCCTCCACCGTCCACTTGGGGCTGCCGGCTCCGGAGATGGTGCCGGTGAGCGGAATCGCGCTGCCCTCGGTGCCACTGGCGTCCGGACCCGCGTGGACGACGGTGACCGGGTCGATGCTCGTCAGGGTGGGCACGACCTTCTTGATCAGCCCGTCGGCGTCGAACTCCAGCTTGTCGATGGTGGTTTCGCGGTGGGTGCCGTCACCGCCGGGGATGGCGAAGCGGTGGTAGGCGATGTACCAGTCGTCGGTGTTCGGGACGTCGACGACGGAGTGGTGGCCGGGGCCCTTGATCCCGAGGGAGAGGTCCTTCTCCAGGATGATGCCCTGCTTGGTCCAGGGACCGGTCGGGGAGGGCCCGGTGGCGTAGGCGACGCGGTAGTTCTCGTCCCGGGTGTCGTTCTCCGACCACATGAAGTAGTAGGTGCCCTTGCGCTTGATGACGAAGGTGCCCTCGTTGTAGCCGCTCGGGGTGATGTCGGTGACCTTGGAGGCGTCGAAGGAGATCATGTCGTCGTTGAGCGGGACGACGTACGCCCGGCCGTTGCCCCAGTAGAGGTACGACTGGCCGTCGTCGTCGGTGAAGACGGCCGGGTCGATCATCTGGCCGGTGTAGGCGCCGCGGGCGACCAGCGGCTTGCCCAGCGGGTCGGTGAACGGGCCGGTGGGCGAGTCGGACACCGCGACGCCGATGTTCGTGTCGGCGGAGTAGTAGAAGTAGTACTTCCCGTTCTTCTCCGTCGCCGCCGGCGCCCAGGCCCGGCTGTCGGCCCAGCTGATGTCGGGACCGAGGTCGAGGATGACGCCGTGGTCCGTCCAGTGGACCAGGTCGGTGGAGGAGTACGTCTTGAACTGCGTACCGCTCCAGCCCGGGAAGCCGTCGGTGGTGGGGTAGATGTAGAAGGTGTCGCCGAACCTGACGATGTTCGGGTCGGCGTTGAGCCCCGGCAGGACCGGGCTCCTCATCACCAGGGCCTCGACCGTCCAGGTCCGCTTCGCGCCGTCCGAGCCGGTCACTTCGTACGTCACCGGCTCGGTGAAGTCGCGCAGGGTGCCGGAGGCCGGGCTGATGGACGCGCCGTGGGCCAGGGTGAACTCGGGGGCCAGGGCGGTGAGGTCACTGCCCTCGACGAGGGGGAGGGTGATTCTGCTGCCCGCCTCGTCGATGATCGCGTCGGTCTTGAGCGCGGGGTGGGTCGCCCCGGCGATGCCCGTGGTGTTTCCGCTGAGCTCCAGCACCTCGGCCGGCGACAGGGCCCGGTTGTAGATCCGGAAGTCGTCCACCTCGCCGCCGAAGTACGGGTCCGGGGAGTACAGCGACCTGCCGATGTAGCCGGAGTAGCCCTTCGAGGCGTCGTACAGCTCGGACGGCTTGACGGTGACCCCGGTCGCCCGCGCCGCCTCGGCGCCGTCCACGTAGAGGACCGCCGTCTGGGCCGCTCCGTCCACGGTGACGGTGACGTGCTTCCACTCGCCGACGGGGAGCTGGGAGGACCCCGTCATCTGCTTCTCTCCCGACCATGTGGCCTTCGTGATCGCCGAGAACAGCCTGCCGCCGCCGTTGGAGGGGGTGGCGAAGAGGTACTTGTCGCTGTCGGGGCCCAGGCCGAACAGCCACTGGAAGTTGCTCCCGCCCTTCCACTTGACGTGGGTGGAGACGGTGACGCTGTCGGTGTCCTTCAGGACGCCGTTGGGGATCCTGACGTACGGCGAGGTGGTGGAGCTGCTGGAGCCGCCGGACATCTTGAAGGAACCGCCGTCCACACCGGTGCCGAAGTCCGGGGTGCGGACGTAGGTGCCGTGGTAGCCGTGGCCGCTGGAGTCACGGGCGATGCTGCCGCCGGTCTCGTCGAAGTCGTAGCGCAGCACGAGGTCGGCGGGTATGGCGGGGCCTTCCTCGGAGACCGTGACCTCCGCCGTGGCCTTCAGCGCGGCGCCGTCCGGCAGGCTGCCCTGGACGGTGAAGGTGCCGGGCTGCGCGTACGCCGACTCCGGTACGTCCTCCCAGCTGACGGAGACGGGGCGCTCGACGCCGTCGGCGTACCGGGCGAGGACGGTCCCCGGCAGGACGGGGGCGTCGCCGGTGCGCGTCGTCACCGAGACGTCCTCGACGCTCTGCACGAACTGGTCCGCCTGGTAGGTGCGCAGCAGCCGGTCGTACTCGGCCTGGGTCACCGGGAGCACGGTGCCGTGGCGGGGCTTGGCGGGCAGGTCGTAGCCGGTGGACGGGGTCCAGGCGCCGGAGGCGAGGTCGGTCGTCTCGAACGGGATGTAGCCGCGGCCGCCGAACTCGTCGAGGAACGCGTACCACTTCTCCTCGGTGTTGGACTTGAAGATCAGCGGCCCTTCGGCGGCGCTCATCTCCCCCTTGCCGATGCCCTCGGCTACGAAGTCGTAGGAGAGGTCGAGGATCGAGTCGCTCTTCTCGTGGAAGATGAACTTGCTGTTCGGGGTGGAGGAGGTGTTGTTCCGCTCGTCCTTGGAGAGCCGGTGGTAGACGCCGTCGTGCTTGATCATCGTGGAGTCGATGACCGAGTAGCCGCGGTCGACCCAGACCTTGGGCTCGCTGAAGGTGTGGAAGTCCCGGGTGGTGGCGTACATCATCCGGTTGTACGTGCTTCCGGAGTGCTCGGGGTTGTCGTACAGCTTCGAGGCCCAGAAGACCACGTACTCGCCGCGCTCGTCGTCGTAGTACGCCTCCGGCGCCCAGGTGTTGCCGGCCGAGTCCGGCGAGACCTTCACCAGCCGCTGGTCGGTCCAGTTCACCAGGTCGGTGCTCTCCCAGACCATGATCGACTTGCTGCCGGTGCGCTGGGCGGCGTCCCAGTTGCCGTTGCCGAAGATCCGCAGGTCGGTGGCTATCTGGTAGAACTTGTCGCCCTCCGGGGAGCGGATGATGAACGGGTCGCGCAGGCCCTTCTCGCCGAGCGTGGAGGTCAGGACGGGCCTGCCGTCGTTGATCTCCCGGTACTTCAGCGGGTCGTTGCCCTTGCTGAGGGCGAAGTAGACCTGCTCGCCGTCCGAGGTTCCCTCGCCGGTGAAGTAGCTGAACATGTAGCCCTTGAGGGCTTCCCCGGCGGGCAGTTCAGGCACCTTGGCGGTGAACACCCGGGTCGCCTCTGCCTGGCCCTTCGTCACGGTGGCGGTCAGCTCGACCGTGGTGGCGCCGGCACCGTGCGCGGGCCGCTGGACCACGCCGTCCGCCGAGATGACGTCCGGCTTCGCGGAGGACCAGCTGACGGTGGTGCCGGAGTCCCCGTTCGCCGGCAGGGTGAGGTTTCCGCGTACGTCGCCGATGTTGTGGACCACCAGGGCGTCCGCGGCCTCCTGAGCCGTCTGCGCTTCGTCGGGCGCGGCGAGCACCGTGATGGCGAAGGTCTTCGTGTCGGTCACGGTTCCCTTCGTCAGGGTCGCCGTGAGCGTGGCGTGGCCGTCCGGCTCACCGGAGGCGGGGCGGGTCACGACGCCGGTGTCCGACACCACGGAGGGCGTGTCGCTCTGCCAGCTGATCGTGGAGCCGCCGGCCGTGCCGGTCCGGGGCAGCGTCAGGTCGCTGACGACGGCGCCGGTTTCACCGAGGGTGAGGGCGGCCTTGTCGTCGGCGACGCCCTGGGTGGCGACGGGGAGGGAGAGCTGCTCGACCTCCGAGCCGGCCAGCGCGCGGTCGTACACCCGGAAGTCGCGGATCCTGCCCTTGAAGAGCTTGTCGCCGGGGTACACGGACTTGCCGATGTAGTTCGCGGTGGTGGTGCCGGAGCCGATGGCGCCGGGGGTGATGGTGACCGCGGTGTTGCGGGCCACCTCCACGCCGTCCTCGTAGAGGACACCCGTGTTGCCGGTCTGGGTGTAGGTGACCTGCTTCCAGACGGCGCGGGTCAGATTGCGGGACGTGGACGGCCTGGTGGTCTGCTCCGTGGACCAGTTGCCGGTGGCCACGGACGTCCGGAAGCTGTCGCCGGTGGTGAAGAGATACCCGTTGCCGCTGGTGCCGCTGGTGTTGCCGAAACCGTAGATGAAGTACGGCGTGGCCTGGGCGGCGTCGATCCGCACGTCCATCGAGACGCTGATCGAGTCCATGCCGCTCATGATGTTGTCCGGCACCTTGATGTAGGTGTCGGAACCGTTGAACGCGAGCCCCTCACCTGAACCGGACCAGGCCGCGGCGCCGTTGACGGTGCCGTCCCGGCCGTTGCCGGAGGCGTCCGTCGCCACGGTGCCGGAGGCCGCGTCGAGTTTGTACCAGAGGGCCAGGCCGTCGGTGATGTCCAACGCCCGTGCGGGAGCGAGGGGTCCGACGAGGCCCAGGAGCAGCGCGGCCGCGGTCAGTCCGGCGAGCCGGCCCGCCCTACGTCTCGCTCGGCTGCGGGGCCGGGGAATGTGCAGCATGGACAAGTCTCCTCGTCGAGACACGGCGGAGTGCGCGAGGACGGGACGATGGGGAGCTGAGTCTCCTTTCGCGCCCTTCCGGTTACGTCTGTGTGACGTCGCGTTGCGCGAGTGTCGGGCGTGTTGCGCCGGGAGGTCAAGAGGTTTCGAACAATGTCCGACTGGCCGAACGGCCCTCTGTCGTTCACGGCACGCGCCGGACGTGGCAGATCCTCCGCGTCAGGCGCCCTTCGAGAAGCCTGACGACGACCGGGCTCACGCATCGTTCTGATGGTGTGCCGGTGATCTGAAGCGTTGTCAGGCCGATGGCTGGTCGGGGTGGTACTTGGTGCAGCAAGGTGTCGTCGATGCGGTGCTTGTCGCGGAGCCGCACGAAGGTGGGGGGGCGATGTGTGTGTCGGAGGGAGGAGGAGAGCGAGGAGAAGGGCTGCGGGTCCGGTCCCTCTCGATGCGTCGGCAGTTCGTCAGGGTGTTCGAGGGTTGGGGGCCCGTGAGTGGCCGCCTGGTCGGGTCACTGGAGCGTTCGCCGTCAACACCTCGTCCGACTCGGCGTGGATCAGAGAGCCGCAGCGCCCCGCGTACGCCGCCTCCAAGGCCGCCGCATCGCCTCCCGCCGGGGCACGGAGGGCATCCGCTGCCACGCGGTCGCGCCCGGCCCGGGGCTGGGCGGCAAGTCGCCGGGTGTCCTGATCCGCGAGGTCGAACGCGTGGTGGGGTGCCGCCGGTGATCTCCAGGAGCCGTTCGGCCAGTTGGGAGTCGTCTCCTCGCGGAGTGCGCGTGGCTCCCCGTTCCCGCGCGAAGGGGAGTCCGGTCACCCGTGGGCTCGGCGCAGGTCGCGTATGAGGACGGCTCAGCGGTCCAGGTAGGCGAGTTCGGGGAAGTGGCGCTGGTAGGTGTCCAGCAGGCGCTCGGCGACGGCGTACGAGTCGATGAGCGGGTGGATGGTCAGTGCCTTGATCGCGTGGGCGCGCTCGCCGGTGGTGGCGGCGTGGATGACCGCGCGCTCGACCGCCTTGACCGCGCACACCAGGCCGGTGCCGTGGTCGGGGAGTGGGGCTCCGGCGATGGGGTGGGCGCCGTTGGCGTCCACGTGGCAGGGGACCTCGATGACCGCGTCGTCGTCGAGGACGGGGATACGGCCGCGACCCTGGACGTTGAGGATGAGGGTGGTGCGTTCGTCCTGGGCGATGGCACGCATGAGGGAGAGGGCCACCTGTTCGTAGCCGCCGGACTCCAGGTCGCAGGAGTCGCGTTCGCCCATGCCGACGGCGTCGCGGTTCTCCGCCATGTAGGTGGTCTCGCGCTCCAGGCGGGTGGCGTCCCAGGCGTCCCAGGCGGCGCGGGGTGCGGGCGGGGCGCCGTCGGCGGTGCCCATGAAGTCGTAGAAGCGCTGTTGCTGGGAGTGGAGGAAGGCGCCGCGGGTCTGCTCGGCGGCTCGCGCGGAGCGGACCGACTCGCGGTTGAAGTAGTAGTAGTGCAGGTATTCGTTGGGCAGCGCGCCGAGTGTGCGCAGCAGGTCGGCGCCGAAGAGCTTGCCCTCCTCGAAGGAGGTCAGGGCGGTCTCGTTCGCGAACAGGGACGGCAGCAGGTCCCGGCCGTCGGCGTACAGGCCGCACAGCCAGCCCAGATGGTTCAGGCCCACGTAGTCGAGGCGGGTGCGGGCCGGGTCGACGCCCAGCGCACCGGCGACACGGCGGCCGAGGCCCACCGGGGAATCACAGATCCCGATCACGCGGTCGCCGAGGTGGGCGGTCATGGCCTCGGTGACCATGCCGGCGGGGTTGGTGAAGTTGATGACCCAGGCGTCGGGGGCCAGGACGGCGATGCGGCGGGCGATCTCGCGGGCCACCGGGACGGTGCGCAGGCCGTACGAGATGCCGCCCGCGCCGACGGTCTCCTGGCCCAGCACGCCCTCCTCCAGGGCGATCCGTTCGTCCGCCGCGCGCCCGGCGAGTCCGCCGACGCGGATGGCGGAGAACACGAAGTCGCTTCCGGTGACCGCCTCGTCCAGGTCGGTCGTGACGGTGACGACGGGCGGGTCGGGGTGCCCGGCGGCCTGGTCGGCGAGGACCTTGCGGATGGTCGTCAGCCGGGTGGCATCGAGGTCGTACAGGGTCACGTGGGTGACGCGTCCTTTGCTGCGGTCGCCCAGCAGCGCCCGGTAGACCAGCGGGACGCGGAAGCCGCCGCCGCCCAGGATCGTGAGTCTCATACCTCGACCACCTCCACTCCGGCCTCGCGCAGCGAGGTACGGGTCGCCTCGTCGGCCGGGGCGTTGGTCACCACGACGTCGAGGTCTTCCGGCCCGCACACCCGGGCCATGCCGGTGCCGGGAAACTTGCCCGCGTCCGCGAGCAGGACCACCTGGTCGCTGGCGGCGATCATCGCCCGTTTGACGGGCACCTCCACGGCGGTGGTGTCCAGCACCTGGCCGTCGGGGCGGATTCCGCTGGTGCCGAGGAACAGCCGGTCGGCGTGGATCTGCCGCAGGTTGTCCTCGGTGAGGAAGCCGACCAGCGAGCGGTAGTCGCGCCGGACCACGCCGCCCAGCAGGATCAGCTGGACGTCCTTGTCGTCCTGGAGCTCCTCGTAGACGGCCAGGTTGCTGGTGATCACGGTCAGGGACCGCCCGTGCAGGTGGCGGGCCACCCGGTGGGCCGTGGTGCCGATGTCGAGCAGCACCGTCTCGCCGTCCTTCACCAGCTCGGCGCACCAGGCGCCCAGGGCGTCCTTGGCCTCGACCCGGACCGCCGCGACGTCCGCGAACGGGTCGTCCTCGCCGAGGACGGGGACCGCGCCGCCGTAGACGCGTTTGAGCAGTCCCTCGTCCTCCAACTGCGCGAGGTCGCGCCGGATCGTGGCCTGACTCGCCCCGACCTTCTCGGCCAGGGAGATCACGCTGGTGGGACCCTCCTCACGCAGGACGCGCAGGATCAGCTCATGTCTTCGGTCAGGGAGCATGTCGCGACCATACTCGCCAGAGTCGAGCAAAGTCACGCATGAATGTCTCGATCTCTGCTTGACCCTTGTCAAACTCGCGCACCGGGTGCACTCTCTTGCGTAATTCGAGCCAGGCCCGGACCCCACTCCGGTCGGCCGAAGCGGAAGAACGGCGTATTTCGCTGCCACTGACGCGTCGGCACGTCCGTGAGGACCAGCTCACAACGTTCCGGGCGGCGAGGTGCGTCCGCGGAACGCCGACGCACTTCAGCCACCCGCACCCCCGTCGCGCCCGCCGTCGCTCACGACTCGCAGGTCCTTGCCGGACACGCCGAACACCAGGAGAAGACCGTGGACCTTTCCCGCAGACGATTCCTCGAAGCCGCCGTACTCACGGCCGCAACGGCCGGGCTGACCGCGTGCGGCGGCTCCGGGTC
The DNA here is from genome assembly GCF_053591955.1 of Streptomyces sp. NPDC002845. NCBI lineage: Bacteria > Bacillati > Actinomycetota > Actinomycetes > Kitasatosporales > Streptomycetaceae > Streptomyces > Streptomyces sp. NPDC002845. The sequence goes on from NZ_JBSFUU010000035.1 coordinate 51,417, forward strand.
GGGCGGCAGCAAGGACAGCAAGAACCTGAAGTTCTGGTACTGGGCCGGAGGCCTGAGCGACCAGACCGTCGCCGACGCCAAGAAGCACTTCTCCGACGTCACCCTGAAGACCTCGGTGATCGGCGGCGACTTCAAGACCAAGCTGCTCACCGGCATGAGGACCGCCCAGACCGCCCCGGACATCACCGGCATCAAGGGCGAGGACATCGCCTCCTTCCTGCCCAACGCCAACCGCTTCCTCGACCTGAACACCCTGGGCATGGACAAGCTGGCGCCCGAGTACCTGTCGTGGAAGCTGAAGCAGGCCACGACCCAGGACGGCAAGGTCATCGGCTTCCCGATCGACATCGGACCCTGCGCGGTGTACTACCGCGAGGACCTCTTCGCCGAGGCGGGGCTGCCCACCGACCCGGCCGAGGTCTCGTCCCAGCTGTCCACCTGGGACGACTACTTCGACGCCGGCGTCGAACTGCGCAAGGCGCTGCCGGAGTCGTTCCTGATCAACAACATCGGTGCCGTGTTCTCCATGGCCGTCGGTCAGGGCACCCAGCGGTTCATCGACGAGGACAACACGTTCATCGGCGACCAGGACCACATCCGTGCGGCCTGGACCACCGCCGTGAAGCCCTACACGCTCGGCATCGACGGCAATATCAACGACAACACCTGGAACGCCGCCATCAGTAACGGCACCGTGGCCACCGGGCTGGGCGCCGCCTGGTACGCGCTGGACATCCAGAACGCGGCACCGGACACCAAGGGCAAGTGGCGGGTGGCGAGCCTGCCGGGCGGGCCGTCCAACCTCGGTGGCTCCTTCCTGTGCATCCCCTCGACCTGCGCCAACCCCGAACTGGCCTTCGAGGTCATCAGCTGGATCCTGAGCCCGGAGAACCAGGCTCGCGGCTTCACCGACGCGGCCCTGTTCCCGACCGCCCCGGCCGCGTACGAACTGCCCGCGCTGACCGGCGGCGACGACTTCTTCGGCGGCCAGAAGACCATCGAGATCTTCGGCCCGGCCGCCGAGAAGATACCCGCCGTGTACGAGGCCCCGGCCGACGCGGCGGTCTCGGCCGCCTACTACAACGAGCTGACCTCCATCGAGGCCAAGGGCAAGGACCCCGAGGACGCCTGGAAGGACGCGGTCAGCCAGGCCAAGCAGATCGCCCAGCGGCAGGGAGTGAAGTGACATGTCGTCAAGCCCGGTAGCCGGCCCGGCCTCCACCGGTCCGTCCTCGGGACCCGCCACCGGACCCTCCGGGCAGTCGGCCCCGGACCGCCGCCGTAGTCCGCGGCGGTCCGGTCGCCGGGTCCGGCCGGTGTCGGCCGGGGGCCGGCACGGGCCGCGACGCGGGATCGCCAGGAACTGGCCGCAGTACCTGGCGGTCTCGCCGTACTACCTGATCTTCTCCGTCTTCATGCTCTTCCCGATGCTCTACACCGTGTACCTGGCGTTCCAGAGATGGGACGGCATCGGGGAGATGGAGTTCGTCGGGCTCCAGCAGTTCCGCTTCCTGTGGGACGACCCGGTGTTCTGGCTGTCGCTGCGCAACACCCTGGTCATCTGGGTGCTGTCCACCGTGCCGATGCTCTTCATGGCGCTGGTGATGGCGGTACTGGTGAACTCGACCCGGCGCTTGACGGCCTTCTACCGGGTCGCCCTGTTCATCCCCAGCATCACCTCGCTGGTGGCCATCGCCATCTTCTTCGGCGCGATCTTCAGCAACAACTTCGGGCTCATCAACGCCGTCCTGCAGGCGGTGAATCTGTCGGCCGTGCCGTGGTTGAGCAACGAATGGACGATCAAGCTGGTGATCTCGGCGCTGATGACCTGGCAGTGGACCGGCTACAACGCCATCATCTACCTGGCCGGCCTCCAGGCGATCCCCTCGGAGCTCTACGAGGCGGCCAGGATGGACGGCGCCGGCCCGGTACGGATCTTCTTCTCCATCACGATCCCCCTCCTGCGGCCCATCATCCTGTTCACCGTGGTCATCTCCACCGTCACCGGCCTGCAGAGTTTCACCGAACCCCAGGTGCTGTTCGGCAGCGACGCGTCCACGAACCCCAACTCCGGCGGGCCGGGCCAGGCGGGCCTGACCACGCTGCTGTACTTCTACCACCAGGCCTTCGACAACAACGACTTCGGCTACGCCGCCGCGATCGTCTGGGCCTTCTTCCTGTTGATCCTGCTTCTCGTCGTCATCAACTGGCGCCTGGTGCAGCGTAAGGAGCGACGGCCGTGAACGACCGGAATCGCAAGCGCCTGAGGGGCCTGAGCGTCCATGTCGTCCTGATGATCTGTGTCGTCGTCTCGGTGTTCCCGTTCTACTGGATCATCGTCATGGCGACCAACACCTCGCAGGACATCTACAGCTACCCGCCGAAGCTGTGGTTCGGCGACAACCTGCTGACCAACATCCAGAACCTGTTCGAGAAGATGGACTTCTTCGGGTCCCTGCTCAACACGGTGATCGTGGCGGTCTGTACGACGCTGCTGGTGCTGTTCTTCGACTCGCTGGCGGCCTTCGCCTTCGCCAAGTACGAATTCCCCGGCAAGAAGTTCCTGTTCGGGCTGCTGCTGGCGATGTACATCCTGCCGACCCAGCTGGCGATCATCCCGCAGTACGAGATCATGGTGCAGCTCGGCTGGCTGGGCACACTCAAGGCGCTCATCGTGCCCGCCGCCGCCAACGCCTTCGGCATCTTCTGGATGCGCCAGTACACCAGCACCGGAGTCCCGGACGAACTGCTGGACGCCGCCCGGATCGAGGGTGCCGGATTCTTCCGCCAGTACTGGCATGTGGTGCTGCCGTGCGTCCGCCCGGCCCTGGCGTTCCTCGGCATCTACACCTTCATCGCCGCCTGGAACGACTACGTCCTGCCGTTGGTGATGCTGGTCAACCCGGACGAGCTGACCCTCCAGGTGGCGCTGGCGCAGCTGTACGCGGGCCACTCCACGGACTACAGCATGGTGATGTCCGGGGTGCTGCTCGCGGTCATCCCGCTGGTGCTGGCGTTCACCTTCTTCGCCCGCGGGTTCATCGCCGACGCCACCAAGGGGGCCTTGCGCTGAGGGCGGACCGGGGCGGGGTGGCGCAGGATGTTGCGTGCTGCGCACGTGGTAGACGTGCGCCGAGCCGTTCGCGCGGCTCTGTGCGCCGGTGACAAGGCGGCGCCGGAAAACTGAGTTCCTGTCAGCACATCCTGATCCCGGGGCGCCCGGGACCCTAGCGTCCGTGGCATGGACATGAGTCGCAGCAGGGGAAGAACGTGGCGAAGCGCCGTACTGGCGGTGCTGCTGATCACCGGGACGCTCACGGCCGCGGCGCCGGGCGCCGGGGCGGACGGGGCGGACAGGGCGCGGACCGAGACGCCGGTGGCCTCGTCGTCCCCGGTCGCCGGGGTGAGCGAGTCGGTGGTGCGGGTGAAGGTGCCGTTGCCGGAGTCGGCCGGGCCCCGTCCGGCCGCGTGCGACTGGCTGTCGTACCTGCGCTACCGCGCCGCCGACGGGCCGGACGCCTCGGCCGACGCCGACCGGATCCTCGTCGCCCAGCCGGGCATCCTGGAAGGGGCGGGGGCGTTCGACAGCGTCGCCCGCAACACGGTGGCAGCCGCCGCCGCACAGGGCCCCCACATCGAGTTCTGGGCCCTGGACCGGCGCTCCAACTGCCTGGAGGACCGCACCGGCATCGCCTCCGGCGACCAGCACACCGCCGTCGACTACTACTACCGCGGCAAGAAGGTCGACGGCCGGGCCTTCGACGGGTTCGTCGGCAACGAGCGGTTGGGATGGATGGCGAGGCTCGGCATCGAGCAGACCGTCCGGGACCAGTACGACCTGCTCACCGCCGAGTTGCCCGACCAGGAGACACGGGGGCGCAAGGTGCTGTGCGGCGGGCACTCGCTGGGCGGCGTGATCACCGGGTACTTCGCGACCGCCGACTTCGACGGCGACCGCACCACCACGACCGACGCGGGACACAACCAGTGCGCCGGCTACTTCGCCCTCGACACCACCGTCTCCACCTCACTGGCCGACCTCAGCGGCAGCATCCCGGACGACACCAACCTGCCCGACATCGGCCTCGGTTACGGCGTGGTGCAGGCCGGACTCGACAGCGGAGTGCTGCCGCGCTCGCTGAACGCGCCGGTGCTGCTCAACCCCGAGACCATGACCCTGCTCGCGATCGCCGGTCTCGGCGCCGTGCGGGACCCCGGCGGTGAGGCCGACCTGCCCCGCTACCTGCCCGCCAACCTCAACATCGAGGCCACCAACCGGTTCCTGTTCTCCAAGGACACCGCCACCTTCCTCACCGGCTCACCGGGGGTGAAGGACTTCCGGCTCACCAACGAGGCGGTGCTCGGGGCGCTGATGGACGACCACTCCGTACCGCTGGCGTTCCTGCAGAGCAGCGTCGGCTTCTTCGACGGCGGGCCTATCGCCGACAAGAACTTCCCCGTCGCCAACGGCGGTGAGGAGCAGCCCGGGCTGTTCGGCACCGAGTACAAGGCCATCCCGGACCGGCCCCGGGGGCCGCTGTACACCTGGCGCAATTACGACCGTGTCGGCGACGCCGACGACCCCGGGTACCTGTCGGCCGACGGCACGTCGTTCACCGACGCAGGCAAGGAGGTCACCGACATCCAGGAACTGGCCCGGAGCCTGGCCGAGCAGCCGCTGGACTTCACCGAGCAGTACTTCCCCACGAAACTGGTCACCGACCTCCAGCTGTCCACCGCGCCGCAGGTGAAGAAGCTCGTCGTCCACCCCGACGGGATCACCGCCAACCCGACCCTCACCGTGCTCGCGGGTGACGGACTGCTGGCGGGCCGCGTCCCGCCCGACCTGCACCCCGTCGTCGCCGACGGCTACCAGCACCTCGACGTGCTGACCGCGGCGCCGGAGCAGAACAACGGCCGTCCCGAGCTCGTCTCCACCGGACTCGCGCGGTTCGCACGGTCACCGCGGTAGCAGCCGACGTACGTCCGTGGGGCCCGGGAGGAGATCCTCCCGGGCCCCACGTGTACCTGCGTTCCGCTCAGACGCTCAGACCTTGCCCGCGGCGAAGGTGGCCGCCGCGTCGGCGTCGTCCCGGTAGCCGAGGTGCGCCCCCACGTCGTCGCCGCCGCTCTCGCAGACGGGATCGCCCTCGGCGCAGAAGTCGATGGTGCGGCTCTCGTACGTGCCGGTGACGCTCTTGCCGAGGGCCCGTATCGGGTTGCCGAACAGCAGCACCGCGGCGACCCTCGGTTCGACCGCGGCGGGCAGGGTGGCCACGATGGGGCTGCCGACCACCGCGCCGGCACTGCTGATTCCTATGGAGTTGTCGACGACGTTCGCGCCCTGCGAATAGCCCACGAGAATGAACCGCTGACTCGGGCACGCGGACGCCTGGCTGTTGACGTGGTTCACCAGATCCCTGTTGCCTTGCGCGGCCGAGGTCAGGGAAAGATTCGCGGGATAATTCACCGCGTAGCTGGACAGGGTTTTTCCGGTCAGTTTGTTCTGCAGCGCGGAAAACACGGGGTCGCCGACGATGAAGCCGAGCGTGCCCGGCTCGAAGGTGCCGCGGGCCGCGACGACCTCGATGTCCGTGCAGGGTGCGGCCGACGCGGTGGGCGCCGAGAGGGTGACGAGTCCGGTCCCGCCGGCCAGCGAGAGCGCGGCGAGACACAAACGGATACGCATGGGGATCCTCCGCGAGTGGGGCGCGTGAAGCGCCTGCGAAAAAGGACGGTCCCGAACGTATTCGCTTGCTTCAGGGGAGTGTTATGGACGGGATTATGGAATTGTCGAGGATTTTTGTCGCCGTTTGAGTATCGGGATCATTTCTGTCATGCGCGTCATGGCGCGGCGGGATCATTTCTCCTGCGTCCGCAGTGATTCGGCGCGTAACGCGAGAATCAGATCGAGGCGGGTGCCGGGATCGTGCAGCGCGTCGCCGAACAGCTTCTCCAGCTGGCGCAGCCGGTAGCGGACCGTCTGCGGGTGGATGTGCAGCCGGGCGGCGACATCGGGCACGTTGCTGCCGCTGAGCAGCCAGGCGAGCAGTGTCTCGGCGAGCCGGACGCGCTGCCCCGCCGAGACCTCGTCGAGCGGGGCGAGGACGCCTGTCTGGAGCTGGGCGAGCAGCGGCTCGTCGCCGTGCAGCAGCAGCGTGGACAGGTGGTCGGCGCACCGCACCACGCCCTGGCGGGGAAGGATCCCGCGGCCCATCAGCCCCAGGGCCCGCGTGGCCCAGCGCAGCGACTGCGCGGCCTCGGTGAGCGGCACCGTCGGCCCGATCGCGGCGGGGCGGCCGCCCAGCGCGAGCGCGAACGCCCGGCCGCCGAAGCGCCCGGTGCGGTCCGGGTCGGGCACCAGCATGCGCGGCGGCCGTGACTCCATGTCCGCCAGCGTGCCCGCCGTCAGCAACGGCCGGTCCTCCTCCCTCCGGTCCGGTGCGGCCGCGAGCGCGACGACGGCGACCTGCCGAGGCACCGGCCACCGTGCGCCGTGCGCCAGGTCCTGCACGGCTTCCGGGGTCACCGGCCCCTCGCCCAGGAGCAGGTCGAGCAGGCGCCGACGCCGCCGCTCCACCTCGTCCGCACTGTGCAGCTGGGCCTCCGCGTACCCGGCCGCGGCCGCCTCCGCGACCTCGTGCACCGTCCGGAACGCGAGCTCGCCCAGCGCGGCCACGACGGTCGAGTCCAGCCCGACTTCCTCCGCCGTACGCCCCAACAGCCGCCAGGCGTGCATCCCGCCGACGCGCAGCGCGGACTGCAGCGCATCCAGACTGAGGCCCTCCAGGGCCACTCCGCGCCCGAGTTCGTAGTACGTCGCGGCGATCGCCTTGCCGTTGTCGCGCGGGTCGGCGATGTGGTCGACGAACAGGGTCAGCGCCTGCACCACCCCGGCCCTCAGGTTTCTGCGGTACGGGCCGTCGTGGGCGTACTCGGGAACCTGGCGGAGGACCTCTGCCTCCACCTCGTCCGCGACGGACATCAGCCGGGTACGCAGCAGCCGGGCCAGGTCGGGCGGCACCGGCGGGGCCCCGGGACCGTCCGGGACGTCGTACGGGGTGGGGACAGCCATCGCGGACACTCCTTTCACCCGGAAGCGGCTCATCCGCGCACTGTTGCCCGTGGGACGAGCGGGATGTCCTGTGTTGGACGGACGGCCACTCCGCTCCGTTCCGTGCCCCCGTGGCACCGACATCACTCCGGTACGCCCAGCGCACGGGCGAGCATCGGCCAAGACGCGGTGAACTCCCGTCTCCAGTAGACCCAGCTGTGTCCTCCTCCCGCGTAGTAGTGGGTGGTCACCGGGATACGCAGGCGCCCGAGCACGCCGGTGAAGGCGTGGGCGGAGGGCCACAGCGCGCTCTCCAGCGCCTCGGGCAGCGGATCAACGCCGCCGCCGAACAGTCCGCTCCCGTTGGAGACGTACAGGGCGGTGCCGCGCAGCCCCTCGGCGCGGGTACGGGGGTTGAAGTCACGCCAGGTGGCGAAGTCCCGGAGCGGATGACCCCAGAGCGACGCGGACGGCAGGCTCTCCCGAGTCACGATGGCGTTGACAATGGCGGGCACGCCGGGCGCGGTCGTGTCGAGGACACCGCTGTAGGCGGCCGCGGCGGTGAACGCGCCCGGGTGTCGGGCAGCGTGCGCCATCGCACCGTAGCCACCGGTGGAGACACCGGCGACGGCCTGCACGCCGGAGGCCCGGAAGTCACGGGCGAGCAGCGCCGGAACCTCCTGGACCTGGAACGTCTCGTAGTCGGGGCCGCCGCGCCAGGCGCTGGGGATGCCGGTGGGGCCCGCGTCCGGCATCGCCACGATCAGGTCGCGGCCCTCGGTGAAGGCCTCGACTCCGGTCTCCCGGGTCCAGGAGTTGTAGTCGTCGTGGGCGCCGTGCAGCAGATACAGCACGGGGTAGGTCCGCCCGGGCTCCGCGTCGAAGCCCGACGGCAGGATCAGCCGCACCGGCGCGGCACGGCCCAGCGCGGCGGAGGACACGGACAGGTCAAGGGTGCGCGGTCCGAGCCGGGTCGCCGCGCGGGCGCGGCCGGTGGCGGTCGCGGCGCCGAACAGGACGGCCAGACCGGCGGCGGCCGTCACCTTGGCGACGGTGCGGCGGGACACGGCGGTGGTGTGCGGGGACACGGCGGTAGTGCGGTCGGGCATGGCGGCTCCTCGGGTTCCGGTTCACGGGGCCCGCTCGGCGGGCACCCGGCTCAGATGGGCGGCGATCTCGTCGACGTGCGGCGGGTCGAGCAGCGAGAGGTGGTGCCCGGCCACCGGCACGACCTCCAGACGCGGGCACACCTCGTCCCAGCCGAGCGCCTTGTCGTCCCGCTCGTACGCCGGATCGCGCACCGTGTGCGGAGCGGGCTCGGTGGCCCGGTAGAGGACCACCCGGCCGTCGTACCGGCCCGGCCGGTGCGCCTCGCCGATGCTCAGGTCCAGGTAGGAGGCGCGCTGGTGCTCCAACGCGGCGGACGGCACGTCGGCGGCCTCGCGCAAGATCCGCAGCACGGTGTCGATACGGTTTTCGTCGTCGTCCATCGTCACGAGGTCGTCGTACGGCAACTCCAGCCGCACACCGTAGGTTTCGGCGACGTGGTCGGCGAAGCCCTCGAAGTGGGCCCGGACGCGGTCGGCCCGTGTCAGGCCGGGCCGGGGGAGGGGGCGTACCGAGTCGATGAGCACCAGCAGGTCCACCGTCCGCCCCGCGGCCGCCAGTTGCCGCGCGGTCTCCTGGGCGACGAAGCCGCCGAAGGACCAACCACCCAGCAGCAAAGGCCCGTCGGGGTGCGCGGAGCGGATCGCTTCGACGTAGCGCCGTGCCTTGCCGGGCACCGTGCGCGCCTCCTCGACCAGGTCGAGTCCGTACACCGGCTGCTCTTCGCCGAGCCGTTCGGCGAGCGGCCGGTACACGGTGGTCGGTCCCCCGGCGGCGTGCACGAGGAACAGCGGGGGCCGGGAGCCGGTGGCGCGCAGGGGACGCAGGGGCACGCCACCGGCCGACTGGGGGAGGGCCTGCTCGATACGGGTGGCCGCCTCGGTGACGGTGGCGGCGCCGAGCAGGTCGCGCAAGGGCAGCTCGATGCCGAACTCGCGCTCCACGGCCGTACGGATGCGGACGGCCATGAGGGAGTCCAGGCCGAGGCCGGTGAACGCGGTGGCCGGGGTGATGCGGGACGGCGCGTGGCCGGTGACGGCGGCGATGTGGTGGGTCAGGCGGGCCAGGACCGGGGAGAGCTCCGCCGTGTGCGCGTGGCCACCGGCGGGTTCCGCTGCGTCCGCGCTGCCACTGACGTGACGCTCGACGGCCGCCGATCTGCCGGTCGCCGCAGATATGCCTGTCGGTCCCGGTATCGCCGGTGCGCCCGCCGCCCCGGTCCTCCCGTCCGTCCACCAGTGCCGCACATGCCGCCAGCGCGGTGCGGGCACGTCGACGACCCGGCCGGGCGGGAGCGGCAGCCGCTGCCCCGCCGCATACAGGGCACCCAACCGCGAGACGAACGCGGCGGTACCGTCCGCGTCGCGGCGCAGCGTGGCCAGGGCGAGCGCGTCGGGCACCGTGTCGGTGACGGCGCCGGTGAGGACCGGGTGGGGCGAGATCTCGACGAACGCCGTGTGCCCGTCGGACGCGGCTGCCGCGACGGCCCGGTCCAGGCGCACGGGCCGCCGCAGGTTGGCGGCCCAGTGGGCGGCGTCGAACGCGCTCGCGTCACGCGGGTCGTCGAGGACGGTGGAGTACACGGGCACGCGCGGCCGACGGCCCTTCACACAGGCCAGCGCGCGGGTCAGCTCCGGCAGCAGCGCCTCGACCTGCGGGGAGTGCCCGGCGCCGACGACCCGCAGGGACCGGACGGCCCGGCCCTCCTTCTCCAGCCGGCTCACCAGAGGGCCCACCGCCGCCTCCTCCCCCGTGACGACCTTCTGCCGCGGCGAGGAGTGGACGGCGACGTGCACGCCCGGGAAGTCCCGTTCCAGGGCGTCGAGTTCGGAGTCGTCCAGTTCGACGACGGCCATCGCACCGCCGCGCAGCCCGCTCAGCAGCCGGGCGCGTACGGCGATGACCCGCGCCCCGTCCGACACGTTCAGGGCACCCGCGCACACGGCGGCGGCGACCTCGCCCATGGAGTGGCCGATCACGGCGGCGGGCTCGACACCGTACGAGCGCCACAGTTCGGCGAGCGCCAACTGCAGCCCGAACAGGACGGGTTGGGCGGTCTCCAGCCGGTCAAGGCCGGTCCCGGACGCCAGGTGGTCGTACAGGGACAGGCCGCACTCGGCGGCGAGCTGCGGGTCGAGTTTCTCCACGGCGGCGGCGAACGCGGGCTCCTCGGCCAGCAGCCGCCGCCCCATGCCGGGCCACTGGCCGCCGTACCCGGAGAAGACCCACACCGTGCCGCGTCCGACGAGGTCGCGGTCACCCGTCACGACCCGCGCGTCCGGACGCCCCGCCGCCAACGCCCCCAGGGCGTCCGCGAGTTCGGCACGGTCACGGGCCACGACGGCGGCGCGCACGGGTCCGCGTCCGGTGCGCCCGGCGAGTGTGCGGGCCACGTCGGCGGGGTGAGCGGCGCTGGTGCGCACCCAGTCGGCGAGCCGGACGGCGGTGTCCCGGACCCGCTCGGCGTCGGCGTCGGAGAGGAGGTGGAGGCGGGCGGCGGGCTCGTCGGCCGGGGACGACAGCGGATCGACGGGACGCCATTCCTCCAGGACCGCATGGGCGTTGGTGCCGCCGAAGCCGAACCCCGAGACCCCGGCGGTGGCCGTGCCGCCGTAGCGGGGCCACGGCTCGGGTTCGGTCACCACCCGCAGCCGGGCGTCGCGCAGGGCGCTGCCGTCCGCGCAGTGCAGGGAGGGCGGGACGAGGTCGTGGTGCAGGGCGAGCACCGTCTTCACCAGCCCGGCGACGCCCGCCGCGGACTCCAGGTGGCCGAGGTTGCCCTTGACGGAGCCCAGCAGCAGCGGCTGGTCGGGGTCGCGGCCGGGGCCGAGCACCGCGCCGAGCGCGCCCGCCTCGATCGGGTCGCCCAGCGGGGTGCCGGTGCCGTGCGCCTCGACGTGGTCGACGTGCGCCGGGGTGAGCCCGGCCCGCGCGTAGGCGGCCTCCAACAGGGCCCGCTGGGCAGCCGGGTTGGGCGCCATGAGGCCGTTGGAGCGGCCGTCGGAGTTGACGGCCGTCGTACGGATGACCGCCAGCACCCGGTCACCGTCCCGCTCGGCGTGGGACAGCCGCTTCAGGATCACGGCAGCACAGCCCTCGCCGCGCCCGATGCCGTCGGCCGCCGCCGAGAACGGCTTGCACCGCCCGTCCGCCGCGAGGGCGCCCGCCCGCCGGAAGGCGACGGTGACGGCGGGCGACAGCAGCAGGTTGACCCCGGCGGCGATCGCCGTGTCGCTCTCGCCCGCCCACAGGCTGACGCAGGCATGGTGCACGGCGACCAGCGAGGAGGAGCAGGCGGTGTCCACGGCCAGGCTCGGCCCACGGGTGTCCAGGACGTACGCCAGCCGGCCCGCGGTGACGCTGAGAGCCGCACCTGCCGGTGCCCACGGGTCGACGGCGGCCGGGTCGGCGCCGGTGAGCTGCCCGTACTCCGGGGCGGAGACGCCGACGAACACGCCCGTGGCCGTGCCCGCCAGGGAGGCGGCCGGGACGGCGGCGTGGTCGAGCGCCTCGTGCACGACCTCCAACAGGATCCGCTGCTGGGGGTCCATCACCGCGGCCTCGCGCGGCGTGATGCGGAAGAAGTCCGCGTCGAACCCGGCGATGTCGTCGAGATAGCCGCCGTAGGGGTCGGCGTCGACGGGCGGAAAGGCGGTGAAGTCGCGCCACCGGTCCTCCGGTACGCGCCGGATCGCGTCGACACCCTCGCGCAGCAGCCGCCAGTAGTCGTCCGGGCCGTGCACCCCGCCGGGCAGCCGGCAGCCGACACCGACGACCGCGACGGGTTCACCGGCCGAGCCGGACGCCCTCACGAGCGGCGCGGGACCGGCGGCCGTGCCGCACAGACGCGCCACCAGAGCGTCGCCGGTGGGCGCCTCCCACAACAGCGTCGGCGGCAGCTCGCAGCCCGTGGCGCGGGACAGCTCCCCGGCCAGGGCGACCGCGTCCCGCGAGGACATGCCGAGCTCCGCGAGCTGACGGTCCATCGGGACGTCCTCGGGTGCGGTGCCGTACCACGCGGCCACCCGCTCGGCGATCAGGCGGCGCAGCGCGCTCGCGTCGGCGGGCCTCATCCCGTGACCCCCGCCGTCGCATCGGCAGGCGAGGCGTACGACCCCTCCAGGTAGCGCGCGCGGGTCAGCGCCCGCGACACCTTGCCGCTGGAGGTACGGGCCACCGCGCCCGGCGGGACGAGGACGACGTCGGCGAGCCGCAGCCCGTGCCGGGCGGAGACGGCGCCGCGCACGGCGCGCGCCACCCCCGGCACGTCGAGGTCGGCGAGGGCCGCGCTCCGTACGTGCTCGGCCACGACGACGACCCGCTCACCCGCGCCGCCGGGCACGGCGAAGGCGGCGAGCCGGTCGCGGCGCACGGCCGGGTGCGCGTCCTGGGCCGTGGTCTCGACGTCCTGCGGGTAGTGGTTGCGGCCGTCGACGATGACGAGGTCCTTCAGCCGGCCGGTGACGATCAGCTGCCCGTCCAGCACCGCGCCCAGGTCGCCGGTGCGCAGCCACGGTCCGGGGCCGGCCGCGGCGTCGGCGAACTCGCCGTCGAAGCCGTCGTCCCCCCGGTTCCAGTAGCCACGGCCGACGTTGGGGCCCCGCACCCAGATCTCGCCGACCTCACCCTCCGGCAGCACGGTCCGCGTCACGGGGTCCGCGACACGGACCCGCTGGCCCACCGGGGTGCCGCAACCGGCCAGCAGCACCGCTCCGGGGTCGTCGGGCCGCGCGGACAGGGCCTTCCCGGCGGCGAGGGCGTCACGGTCGAGGGCGAACCTGCGCAACGGCTCGCCCGGCCGGGCGGCACTGACGAAGACGGTGGCCTCGGCGAGACCGTACGAGGGGCAGTGGGTGCCGGGGGAGAGCCCCTGGTCGGCGAAGGCGGCGTGGAAGCGGTCGGCCGTGCCGGGGCGGACCGGCTCGCTGCCGTTGATCAGCGCGGTGACCCCGTCGAGCCGGAGGTCCGCCTTCTGGGCGTCGGTGACGGCGGAGACGCAGTAGTCGTAGGCGAAGTTGGGCGCTGCGCTGATGGCACGCGGATGCGCGGCGAGCAACCGCAGCCAGCGCACCGGCTCGTGCAGGAACGCGGCCGGGTCCATCAGCACCGACAGCAGACCGCGTACGACGGGGGCGGCGACGCTGAGCACAAGACCCATGTCGTGGTAGAGCGGCAGCCAGCCCACGCAGGTCACCGGATGCGCGTCCGCGCCGTACGCGCTCAGCGCCTGCCCGGCGTTGGCGACGACGTTGGCGTGGGTGATCTCCACGCCCGCCGGGGCGCGGGTCGAGCCCGAGGTGTACTGGAGGTAGGCGGTCGCCCCCTCGTCCGGCGCGGCCGGTCGCCAGTCCCGCGCGGCGTCGTCGGGCACCAGATCCGCGACGACGACCGGCACCCGTTCCCCGCCGCCGAAGCTCCTCACCTCCTCCACGGCGCGGCTCGTGGTCACGACGGCCGCGGGGCGCGCGTCGGCCAGGACACCCGTGAGCCGGTCCGCGTGCCCGGGCAGATCGGGGGGATACAGCGGTACGGCGACCATCCCGGCGGCGAGCGCCGCGAGGAACCCGGTGACGTACTCGGTGCCCTGCGGACACAGCAGCGCGACCCGCGCCCCGGGTTCGGCCTCCTCGGCGAGGCGGGCGGCGAGCGCGCGCACCCGCAGGTCCAGCCGCCGCCAGGTCAGGGTGCGGTGGACGCCGCGCGAGTGCGGTGCGGGGTGCTCGACGAAGGTGAACGCCCGGCGGTCGGGGATGGTTTCGGCCCAGTGCCGCACATACTCGGGCAGGGTGCGGCAGGCGGGCGCGAGCGGGGGACGGCGGCTCTCCATCTGGCGGGACTCCTCATGTCGCGGGATCGGCTTGGCGGGTCCTTGACCGGCTGGAAACGGGCCGGGTAACGGGCTAGAGCGGGATGTTGCCGTGCCGGCGCTGCGGCATGGGCGCGCGTTTGCCGCGCAGCGCGCGCAGGGCCCGGCACACGTGGTCGCGGGTGTCGCGCGGGGCGATGACGGCGTCGACGTAGCCGCGTTCGGCGGCGAGGTAGGGGGTGCCGTGAGTGCTCTCGTACGCGGCGACCAGGCGGGCGCGCAGCGCCTCGGGATCGTCGGCGGCGGCGAGTTCGCGCCGGTGCAGGACGCCCACCGCCCCCTCGGCGCCCATGACGGCGATACGGGCGGTGGGCCAGGCGAGGTTGACGTCGGCCCCGAGGTGCTTGGAGCCCATCACCGCGTACCCGCCGCCGTACGCCTTGCGCACCACCACCGTGACCTTGGGGACGGTCGCCTCGGCGTAGGCGTACAACAGCTTGGCGCCGCGCCGGATGATGCCGGAATGCTCCTGCCGTACGCCGGACAGATAGCCCGGAACATCGGCGAAGGTCAGCAGTGGGACGCCGAACGCGTCGCAGAACCGTACGAAGCGGGCGGCCTTCTCGGAGGCGTCGATGTCGAGGACTCCGGCGGAGTGCAGCGGCTGGTTGGCGACGACACCGACCGAGCGGCCCTCGACGCGGGCCAGGGCGCAGATGATGTTCGGCGCGAACAGCTCCTGCACGTCCAGCAGTTCACCGTCGTCGACCACCGCCCGCAGGATCTCCCGCATGTCGTAGGCCTCGCCCAGCCGGTCCGGGACGACCGCGTCGAGCCCGTCCCCCGCGGAGGTGTCCCCGGGGGCGTACTCCGGGGGCCGCTCCAGGTTGTTGGCCGGGAGGTACGAGAGCAGGTCGCGTACGGTGTCGAGGGCGTCCTCCTCGTCGGCGGCGAGGAAGTGCGCGTTGCCGTTGACGGTGTTGTTGGCGCGGGCGCCGCCCAGGTCCTCGGCGGTGGTGCGTTCGCCGGTGACCGCCTCGATGACGTCGGGGCCGGTGACGAACATGTGCGAGGCGCCGTCCACCATCACCGTGAAGTCGGTGATCGCCGGCGAGTAGGCGGCCCCGCCCGCGCACGGCCCCAGGATGACCGAGATCTGCGGGATCACCCCGGACGCCTGCACATTGCGGCGCACCAGCTCGGCGTAGAGGGCGAGCGAGGCGACACCCTCCTGGATACGGGCGCCGCCGGAGTCGTTGAGCCCGACGACCGGGCAGCCGGTCTTCAGGGCGAGGTCCATCAGGGCGACGGTCTTCTCGCCGAAGGCCTCGCCCATGCTGCCGCCGAAGACCGTGGAGTCCTGGGCGAACACGCACACCGGAGCCCCGTCGATCGTGCCGTACCCGGTGACCACCCCGTCGCCGTAGGGGCGGCGGGCGCCGTCCCCGGTGGGCCGGGCGCGGACGAACAGGCCGGTCTCGGTGAAGGAGTCCTTGTCCAGCAGCCGGTCGATCCGCTCCCGCGCCCCGAACATCCCGCGTCTCCTCGGCCCGCCCGGCTCCAGCGCCTGCTCCTGACGGCGGGCCAGGCCGACGATGCGTTCCGCGGTGCGCCCGGGCGCGTGCGCCGCCGTTTCCCCCGGGCCGGATGTTGCCGCCTCTTTGCTCACAACCACCTCCGAAATGGGTGTCGAATATGGCAGCGCGGCGGCGGGGGGCCGGGCGGATCGCCGTTCTGTGTGGGGGAATTGAGTCCTCCGGAACGGAATTTCATCCCCGTGTGACAAGGACCGCCGGGCGCTTGCCCGCCAGGGCCGAACGGCCGTCGGCGGCGTTCCTTGGTCCTGTCCGCAGGCCCGCGCGTGGCGGTCGAGTGGAGACCGAGCAAGCAGGGGCGGCGACGGCTCACGGGCGAGGCAGCGGCCGGACCGGCGAGCCCGGGTCGGCAGCGCGCTCGGAGGTGATCTGCGGTGACTCGATGGCACCGCGACTGCGCCCGACCGCCGTCCTCGACGAGCGGGACACGCTGGTCATCCAGCTCCAGGACGTCAACGCCGCGTCATGGTGGGCGGGCATCCTTGCCACGTCGGCCTCGCCGTCCGGCAACGCCTGCAGCAGGTTCGTCGGCCACGCCACGAGCACCGATCCGCAGTGGCCCATGTGAGGTCGAGGGCCTCGGCATCGTCTTCCCCTGCACGACCGTCACACCGGGCTGGGATGCTGTCGGTTCCAGCACCGTCCTGAGGAGGCCCCATGTCCGAGCCGTCCGTCCTCGCCGCGTTGGTGTCAGGGCTGCGGGACGGGTCGATCGATGTCGTCGACCTCACGTCGCCGTTGTCGTCGTCCACGCCGGTGATCCAGCTGCCGCCCGAGTTCGGCCAGACCGCCGTGTTCGAACTGGAGGAGATCAGCAGGTACGACGACCGGGGGCCGGCCTGGTACTGGAACAACTTCCGCAGCGGTGAGCACACCGGCACCCACTTCGACGCACCGAACCACTGGGTCACCGGGAAGGACCTCGCCGACGTGGCCTCGGTGCCGGCACGCCGGCTGATCGCACCGGCGGCGGTGCTGGACTTCACCGCCGAGGCGGAGCAGGACCCGGACTTCCTCGTCGAAGTGGACCATGTGAAGGCATGGGAGGCCGACAACGGCCCGCTGCCCGAGGGCGGCTGGCTGTTGCTGCGCACCGGCTGGGACGCCCGCTCGCACGCACAGGAGACGTTCCTCAACGCGGACGAGAACGGCCCGCACACCCCAGGCCTGTCGCCCGAGTGCGCCCGATGGGTGGCACAGGAGTCGCCGGTGACCGGCCTCGGCGTCGAGACGGTGGGCACCGACGCAGGACGCGCGCACTCCTTCGATCCGGCCTTCCCCTGCCACTCCTACCTCATGGGCAGCGACAAGTACGGGCTGACCCAGCTGCGGAACCTGGCGGCGCTGCCGCCGACCGGCGCCGTCGTCATCGCGGGACCGCTGCCCATCGTCACGGGCTCCGGGGCTCCCGCGCGCGTGCTGGCCCTGGTGGAGCGCTCATGAAGGTCGCGGAAGCGGTCGGCCGGGCGCTGTCGGCGTCCGGGGTCGACCATGTCTTCGGCGTGGTCGGTTCGGGCAACTTCCATCTGACCAACGCCCTGGTCGCGACGGGCGCGCGTTTCGTCGCCGCACGCCACGAGGGCGGCGCGGCGACGATGGCCGACGCGTACGCGCGGACGAGCGGCACCGTGGCGGCGCTCAGCGTCCACCAGGGGCCCGGCCTGACGAACGCCGTCACCGGAATCGCCGAGGCGGCCAAGAGCCGTACCCCGCTCCTCGTACTGGCGGCCGAGGTCACCGAACCGAGGTCCAACTTCCACGTCGACCAAGAGGCGTTGGCGCACGCGGTGGGCGCGGTCACGGAGCGGGTCACATCGGCGCGGGACGCGGTCGAGCAGGCCTGTGCCGCGGTGCGGCGAGCCCTGCACGAACGGCGCACCGTGCTGCTCAACCTCCCGCTGCGCGTGCAGGACCTGGACGTGCCCGACGGCGCCCTGGCGCGGGCCGCGCCGCCGCCCGCACGGCGAGCGGTCGAGCCGACGGCGGCCGACGTGACGGCGTTGGCGCGGTTGCTCGGCCGGGCCCGACGGCCGGTCTTCGTGGCCGGGCGGGGAGCACGCGGGCCCGGCTGCCGGGAAGCCCTGACGGAGCTCGCCGAGCGCTACGGCGCGCTGTCGGCGACCTCCGCCGTCGCCCGCGGCCTGTTCCACGGCAACCCCTGGTCGCTCGACATCTCCGGCGGCTTCTCGTCCCCCTTGGCGGCCGAACTGATCCAGGGGGCGGACCTGATCGTGGGCTGGGGCTGCGCACTCAACATGTGGACCATGCGGCACGGCCGGCTGATCGGGCCGGAGGCGACCGTCGTGCAGGTCGACGACGACACGTCCGCGCTCGGCGCGCACCGGGAACCGGACCTCGGCGTCACCGGCGACGTGGAACTCACCGCGCGGCGCGTGCTCGACGCGGGCGACGGCGGACGGCAGGGCTACCGGACCGCCGAGGTCGGCGCCGCCCTCGCCGCACGCGGGCGGTGGCGGGACGTGCCGTACGAGGACACGAGCGGCCGCGAGCGGATCGACCCGCGGACGTTGACCATCGTCCTCGACGACATCCTCCCCGGCGAGCGGGTGATCGGCGTGGACTCCGGCAACTTCATGGGCTACCCGAGCGCGTATCTGTCGGTGCCGGACCACCACGGCTTCTGCTTCACCCAGGCGTTCCAGTCGATCGGCCTGGGCCTGGCGACCACCATCGGCGCGGCACTGGCCCGGCCGGACCGGCTTCCCGTCGCCGCCCTCGGGGACGGCGGCGCGCTGATGGGCGCCGCCGAACTCGACACGGTCCGCCGGCTCGGGCTGCCGATGGTGGTCGTCGTCTACAACGACGACGCCTACGGAGCCGAAGTGCACCACTTCGGGCCCGACGGACACCCCCTCGACACGGTCCGGTTCCCGCCGACCGACATCGCCGCCGTGGCGCGTGGCTACGGCTTCGAGGCGGTCACCGTGCGCACCCGGGCGGATCTCAAGGCCGTCGAGGACTGGGTCGCCGGGCCCCGCTCCGCGCCGCTGCTCATCGACGCCAAGGTGGTCCGCGACCGCGGGGCCTGGTGGCTGGAGGAGGCGTTCCGGGGGCACTGAGCGGCCCCCGGCACACTCGGCTCAGCGGCTCAGCATGTCCCGCAAGGCCTTGGCGATGTCGTCCGGTGCCTCCTCGGCCATGAAGTGACCGTGGCCGACGGTGGTGTGCCGCAGGTCGTCGGCCCAGGCACACCACCGCGCGGCGGCGTCGAGGCCGAGGGCCGCGCTCCAGTCCTGCTGGAGCACGGTGACGGGCATCCGCAGCCGGTTGGCGATGTCCCGGTCGGCCTGGTCGTGGTCGACGTCGATGCCGGCGGAAGAGCACACCGACTGGGGACCGTACGCCCCCTGCTGCCCATCCAACAGGGGCAACGGGCCCAGGCGGCCACGGCGTTGAGCCGGACCCCGACCCGCCCCGCGGCTTCCTCCACGAGGCCCTATGGTGCCTCACCGCCCGAGCGGCCCTGGCCCTCGGCGACCGGGCGACCATGCGGCGCGCCCGCGCCCGCGCGTTCTGTGCTCCCCTTCTGCGCTCTCCGCCGCGATGAACCTTCGTCCGTCCAAGAACGTCTTTGCGATCGGACTGCCGTACGCACAGTCCTCAGGGCAGCGACACCGATACAGAGACCGATCAGACACCGATACAGAGACCGATCAGACACCGGTACAGACACCGACACCGACACGGACGGGGACACGGGTGGACGCAGCACATCATCGTCGCCTCACGACATCTGGCCGTGGGCGACTGTTGCGGGCGACGGCCGTCGGCTTAGGGCTGGCCGCCGCGACGGCCGTCGTCCTCGTGGTGGCCCTTCGGATCAGTACGGCATCGAGCGCTCCCGCCGTGTCCGCCCGCTTCACGACGGCCCAGACCGAAGCCGGAGCAGGGCGGACGACGGACACCGCGCGGTCCGGCGGCGGCAACATGCTGACCTACCGGGTGCAGGTGGAGAACAGCACCGGCCTGGACGCCGACCGGGAGGCGCTCACCGTACGGAAGGTGCTCGACGACCCGCGCGGCTGGACCGCCGGCGGCGAGTGGGCCTTCGAACCGAGCGCGTCCGCCACGGCGGACTTCACCGTGAAGATCGCCACCCCGAAGACCGTGGACAAGCTCTGCGGCGCGGCCGGACTGGACACCGGCGGCGAGGTCAACTGCCGTGTGGGCAACGATGTCATCGTCAACCTCAAACGATGGACGTCCGGCTCACCCCGGTTCCCCGGCCCCATCGAGGAGTACCGCGCGCTGATCATCAACCACGAGGTCGGCCACCGCCTGGGCCGCGGCCACGAGACCTGCCCGCGGGCGGGTGCCCGCGCGCCGGTCATGATGCAGCAGATCAAGGGCCTCAAGGGCTGCGTGGCCAACGCATGGCCCTACGAGCGGGACGGGACGTACATAGGCGGCCCCGCGGTGCCATGATCACCAGCGAGACAGTCTGGCTTCGTACTCCGGGCGGATACGGTGCATACAGCCGGTGTCGTCGCGGCCGCGCATGCCGGAGTCCACGTACAGCCGGTCGAGGGCGTCGTGGTCGAGTTCCAGGCCGAGGCCGGGGCCGGTGGGGACCTCGACCTCGCCGTCGCGCGGTTCCAGGGCGCCGGGGACGATCACGTCGTCGGCCGAGTTCCACGGGTAGTGCGTGTCGCAGGAGTGGTCGAGGTTGGCGACGGCCGCGGCGACTCCAGAACGCCGACGAGTTCGCGAGCGACATACCTCGACGTCCCCACCGTCCAGGCCGTGTCGGGTCCAGCCGCAACGGCTGCCGGGGAAGGCCTCCGCTCGCCGACGCCGTCGAGCCGCGCGGCCTCCTCGATCTCGGAAATCTCGGCCGGTGGGGGCCTTGAAGCATGCGGTCAGCGCCCGGGAGCCCCCGCGCGCAGGCCGTCCATGACGAGGTCCAGGAGGCGGGTGGCGCGTGGTTGCCAGTCGGTGTCGGGGGCGATTGTCCAGAGGCCGGCGATGGCGAGGAAGAAGTCGTCCGCGGTCGCTCCCGGGCGGATGGTGCCGGCGTCCTCGCCCGCGCGGAGGAGGAGTTCGACCGCGGAGGTCACCGGGGAGTGTCCCGGTCTCGCCGGGCTTCCCGGCCCGCCGGTGGCCTGGCGGATGGCGTCCGCGAGGCCGGCCTTCGCCATGGCGAACTGGGCGAGGCGGTCCATCCACTCCCGCAGGGCCTGGTCCGGTTCGCGCGTCTCCAGCAACTGGACGGCGGCGTCGGCGACTTGCTGCATCTCGTAGCGGTAGACCTCAAGGACGAGTGATTCGCGGTTGGGGAAGTTGCGGTAGAACGTGCCCTGTCCGACACCAGCCTTCTTCGCGATCGCACTCAGCGGTGCGTCCGCGGAACGCGTCAACTCGACCAGCGCCACTTCCAGGATGCGCTCGCGATTCCGCTGCGCGTCCGAGCGAAGAGGGCCGTCCTTCGTCTGCCGCACTCGTCCTCCTCGCGGGCTGGTGGTCGCGCCCGTCCTTGCTAAGCGGACAGTCGTCCGGTACGTTTCCAGTGAAGCGGACAGCTGTCCGTTTGAGTCCACTCTAGCGGGGCCCCTGTCTCCCCGTCTCCCCGCGCGGCTCTCGATACGTCTCCTGATGCCGCCGCCTGCGCGAATCGTCGCTTCATACCGATGCCGATGCCGATGCCGATGCCGAGACCGATACCGGTCCGGATACGCGAAAGAAGACCGACCATGGCCTCATTGACGTCCGGCACCCTCACCCTGAACATCAACGGCGAGAAGTACCCACTGTCCGTCGACCACCGCACCACACTGCTCGACGCCCTGCGCGAGCACCTCGACTTAATCGGCACCAAGAAAGGCTGCGACCAGGGGCAATGCGGTGCCTGCACCGTCCTGGTCGACGGACGCAGGACCGTCTCTTGCCTCCAACTCGCCGTCGCCGCCGAGGGGCGCGAGATCACCACCATCGAAGGTGTGGCCGAGGGCGACCGACTGCACCCGGTGCAGCAGGCGTTCCTCGACCTCGACGGCTACCAGTGCGGCTACTGCACGCCCGGTCAGATCTGTTCGGCCGTCGCGGTGATCGAGGAACACGCGGCGGGCTGGCCGAGCGCCGTCACCGACGACGTACGCCCGGAAGCGGGCCCACCACCGCTGACTGCCGACGAGATCCGGGAACGGATGAGCGGCAACCTGTGCCGCTGCGGCGCCTATGTGTCGATCGTCGAGGCGGTCGCCCGCGCGGCCGCGACCGAGGAGACCTCGAAGGGGGCCGCGGCATGAGGGAGTTCGGCTATCAGAGGGCGTACGACGTCTCCGGCGCGGTCGCGTTGCTCGACGCCGACCCGGACGCGCGTTTCCTCGGCGGCGGCACCAACCTCGTCGACCTGATGAAGACCGGCGTCGAACGGCCCGCCCGGCTCGTCGACGTACGTGAACTGCCCTTGGACCAGATCGAGGTGACGGAGGATGACGCTCTGCACATCGGCGCCACCGTCACCAACAGCGACCTCGCCGTCCACCCCGAAGTCCGCCGCCGCTACCCGGCGTTGGCGCAGGCGGTACTGGCCGGCGCCTCCGGACAGCTGCGCAACATGGCCACGGTCGGCGGGAACCTGCTCCAGCGCACCCGCTGCGGCTACTTCGCCGACGTGACCCGGCCCTGCAACAAGCGCGTCCCCGGCAGCGGCTGCCCCGCCGTCGAGGGCGAGCACCACAACCACGCCATCCTGGGCGCCTCCGACCACTGCGTGGCCACCCACCCCTCGGACATGGGAGTGGCACTGGCCGCCTTCGACGCCGTCGTCTCGTACGAAACGGCCTACGGGCCGGGCGAGTTGCCGCTCACCGAGTTCTATCGGCCCGTGGGAGACACCCCGCATCTGGAGACCAACCTGCCGCCGGGGGCGCTGATCACCGGTGTCACCCTGCCGCCCGCCCCGGTCGCCGCCAAGTCCCGCTACCGGAAGGTGCGCGAGCGCGCCTCGTACGCCTTCGCGATCGGCTCGATCGCCGCCGCGCTCGACGTCCGGGGCGGAGTCGTACGCGAAGTGCGGCTCGCCTTCGGGGCGGTCGCGTCCCGGCCGTGGCGGGCCCGCGAAGCCGAGCGCGTACTGACCGGGGCACCGGCCGGCGCCGAGACCTTCGCGGCCGCCGCGGACGCCGAACTGGCCGCCGCCGCACCCCTGCCCCACAACGGATACAAGGTGACCCTGATACGCAACCTCGTGATCGCCGAGCTGACCGGACTCGCCGAGGAGGCGGCCCGATGACCACCGTCACACCCCTGAAGGGCTCCGTCGGCACCGCGCACTCCCGCGTGGAGGGCCGGGACAAGGTCACCGGAGCCGCCCGCTACGCGGGAGAGATCCCCTTCGCCGAACTCGCCCACGGCTGGCTGGCGTTGTCCTCCGTTGCCCGCGGCCGCATCCGCTCGGTGGAGACCGCCGCCGTCCTGGAGATGCCCGGCGTCCTGGCCGTCCTGCATCACGGGAACGCCCCGCGCGTCGAGACCGACTACACCGGCACGCTGGGAGTTCCGCCGGACCCGACCATCGCCGTCTTCCAGCACGACCGGGTACCGCACCTGGGCTGGCCGGTGGCGCTGGTCGTCGCCGGGACGCCCGAGCAGGCCAGGGAGGCCGCCGAGGCGCTCGTGGTGCACTACGAAGAGGAGCCGCACGACGTCGCGCTCTCCGCCGGGCACCCGGACGCGTACGCCGTGGACTCCCACGTGCCGGCGGTGGTGGAGAAGGGAGACCTGGAATCCGGACTCGCCGCGTCCGCCGTCGTCGTGGACGCCGAGTACACCACCCCGGAAGAGCACCACAGCCCCATGGAGCCGCACGCCGTGACGGCCCGCTGGGACGGGGGCCGGCTCGAAGTCGTCGACTCCAACCAGAGCAGCATGTGGGTCGCGGACGAGCTGGCGAAGATGTTCTCGCTCGACCCGGCCTCGGTGCGCGTGCTGTCCGAACACGTCGGCGGCGGCTTCGGGTCCAAGGGGCTCCGCGCCCACCAGGTCGCCGCCGTGATGGCCACGACCGTCCTCCAGCGCCCGGTCAGGGTCGTACTGTCCCGGCGTCAGATGTTCACGCTCGCCGGCCACCGCAGCCCCACGACGCAGCACATCAGGCTCGGCGCCGGCACCGACGGGCGGCTGCGCGCGCTGGAGCACAGTTCCCTGAGCCACACGTCCACCGTGTACGAGTTCGTGGAGCCGAGCGCCGGAGTGGGACGCGTGATGTACGACGCCGACGCCCACCACACCGCCAACCGGGTCGTACGGCTGGACGTGCCGTCGCCGACCTGGATGCGCGCGCCCGGTGAGGCGCCGGGGTCGTTCGCGCTGGAGGCGGCACTCGACGAACTCGCCGAGAAGTGCGGCGTCGACCCGATCGCGCTGCGCGCCCGCAACGAGCCCGAGCGGGGCCCCGTCTCCGGGCTGCCCTTCGCGGGCCGCAACCTGCTCGCCTGCCTCCAGGAGGGCGCCCGCAGGTTCGGCTGGGCGGACCGGGACCCGCGGCCCCGCCTGCGGCGAGACGGACGCTGGCTGCTCGGCACCGGAACAGCGGCGGCCTCCTTCCCCGCGATGGCCATGCCGTCCACGGCGGCCATCACCGCGGAGGCGGACGGCACCTTCACCGTGCGGATCACCGCGTCGGACATCGGGACCGGGGCGCGGACCGCGCTCACCCTGATCGCCGCCGACGCGCTCCAGGAGGCACCGGACCGCATTCACGTCCGGATCGGGGACAGCGACTTCGGCCCGGCGTGGATCGCCGGCGGCTCCGCGGGCACCCGCTCCTGGGCCTGGGCGATCACGGCCGCCGCACGCGAACTGCGGGAGCGACTGGCCCTGGGCGGCGGCATTCCACCGGAGGGCATCACGGTCCGCTCGGACACGACCGACGCCATCGGCGCCCTCGCACAGAAGGAACGGCACTCCTTCGGAGCACAGTTCGCCGAGGTCGCCGTCGACGTCACCACCGGAGAGGTACGCGTCCGGCGCATGCTAGGCATCTTCGCGGCCGGCCGCATCGTCAATCCGCTCACCGCCCGCAACCAGCTCATCGGCGGAATGACCTGGGGCATCTCCATGGCCCTGCACGAGGAGGCGATCAGGGACCAGGCCTCTGGCGGCCACGTCGGCGCGGACCTCGCGGGCTATCACCTCGCCGCGCACGCCGACGTACCCGCCATCGAGGCGGACTGGATCGACGACCCGGACCCGGACGACCCGGTCGGCATCAAGGGCATCGGCGAGATCGGCGTCGTCGGCGCCGCGGCGGCCATCGCCAACGCGGTCTGGCACGCGACCGGCGTACGCCACCGGAGCCTGCCGATCAGGCCGGACCGCGTCCTCATGACCGGGGCGCAGGATGCTTGACCTCGCCGAGGAGCTGACCCGCTGGGCCGAGGAAGGCCGGGCCTTCGCCGTCGCCACCGTCGTGGCCGTCGGCGGCAGCGCCCCGCGCCCTCCCGGCGCCGCCCTCGCCGTCGACAGCGCGGGCACGGCCGTCGGCTCGGTCTCCGGCGGCTGCGTCGAGGGAGCGGTGTACGACCTGTGCGTCCAGGCGCTCCAGGACGGCGAGACCGTGCTCGAACGGTTCGGATACAGCGACGAGGACGCCTTCGCGGTCGGCCTGACCTGCGGCGGGGTCATCGACGTCCTGGTCACTCCGGTCGGCGCGGACACGCCCGTCACGAAGGCGCTCGCGACCGCCGCTCGGGACGGGGCGGCGGCCCTCGCCCGCGTCACCCGGGGCCCGGCCGAACTCCTCGGCCACGCACTGCTCGTGCACCCCGACGGCTCGTACGAAGGCGGTCTCGGCGGTCACGTCGAACTGGACCGCACGGCGGCGGCCGAGGCACGGGCCATGCTGGACACCGGCCGCACCGGCACCGTCACGCTCTCCGAGGACGGCTCGCACTGCCCCGGCGGCCTCACGCTGCTCGTCGAGTCGAGCGTGCCGCCACCCCGCCTGATCATCTTCGGGGCGATCGACTTCGCCGCGGCGCTCGTACGCACGGGCAAGTTCCTCGGCTACCACGTGACCGTGTGCGACGCCCGCCCCGTCTTCGCCACCCGGGCCCGCTTCCCCGAGGCGGACGACATCGTGGTCGACTGGCCCGACCGCTACCTGCGGCGCACGGAGACCGACTCCCGCACGGTCCTGTGCGTCCTCACCCACGACGCCAAGTTCGACGTCCCCCTGCTGGAGACCGCCCTGCGCATGCCGGTCGCGTACGTCGGCGCCATGGGCTCGCGCCGCACCCACGCCGACCGCGACCGACGGCTGCGGGAAGCCGGCCTCGGCGAACGGGAGCTGGCCCGGCTGAGGTCCCCGATCGGCCTCGACCTCGGCGCCCGTACGCCCGAGGAGACCGCGCTGTCCATCGCGGCGGAGATCGTCGCGACCCGGCGGGGCGGGACGGGCGTACCGCTGACCGGATCGGGGACGCCGATCCACCGGGACGGGCGAGAGCGGGGTGTCGTGGCGGCCGCCTGAAGGCGGGATGGGGACAGGCCGGGATGTACGGAAACAGGCCCGGAGCACTTCAAGGACGGAACCCTGCCGGGCACCTACGACAAGGCGGGTCAAGAGGTGAAGCGGAAGGTCCACAGACCGCGCCGACCGTACCGACGCGGTCGGGCGAGCGTGCCCTCGACCGGCGGCTTCCTGTTGCCGCGCGACCGGCTCTCGCAGGCCGGTGCCCCGTGTCCCCCCTGCCCGGCCGGGTACCCGGCCGACGAGGCCCGACAAGGCTGGGCGAGCCGCAGCAGAGGGGGTGCCCGTGTCTCTGTCCCGCTCGTCGTCCCGGTCCCGGCTCCGTTTCCGTTTCCGGTTCCGGCCGATCGGCGCGGCCCTGGTCGCTCTCCTGCTCTGTCTGCTGGCCGCTCCGGGCGTGAGCGCGGCCCAGGGGCCCACGGTCCTGGTCACCCGGGTGGACGACAGCATCACGCCGGTCATGGCGGACCATGTGGCGGACGGCGTGCGCATCGCCGAGGACGACGGACACCAGGCTCTGCTGATCGAGATCGACACGCCCGGCGGCCTGCTGGAGTCCACGCGGGACATCGTCCAGACACTGCTGGGCGCGGAGGTCCCGGTGGTCGTCCATGTCACGCCCTCGGGTGCGCGTGCCGCCTCGGCAGGGGCGTACATCTCCCTGTCCGCGCACATCCTGGCCATGGCACCCGGCACCCACCTCGGCGCGGGCACTCCGGTCACCTCCAGCGGGGGTGAGACCAGCGGGAAGGTGGTCGAGGACGCGGCCGCCTTCGCCGTCTCCATCGCCGAACGGCGCGGCCGGAACGCGGAGTTCGCCGAGAACATGGTGCGCGAGGGCGAGGCGGTCGCCAACCGGGAGGCGGTGCTCCGGAACATCGCCGACGTGACGGCCGGTTCGCGCGCGGAACTGCTCGACCGGATCGACGGGCAGCGGGTGACCCTCGACTCCGGCGCCGAGCGAACGCTTTGCACGGCCGGAGCCACCACGGTCGCGCACGACCTCGGGTTCTTCGGTGAACTGCGCCAGTGGCTGGCCAGCCCCGAACTCGCCTACCTCTTCCTCGTGATCGGCATGCTGGCGCTCCTGTATGAACTGGCCATCCCGGGCGTGGGGTTCGCGGGCATCGCCGGTGTTCTCCTGGTCGCCCTGGGCCTGATCGCGTTGAGCGTGCTGCCCTTCAACGCCGCCGGCCTGGTGCTGCTCGCCCTGGCCGCCGTGCTGTTCATCGGCGAGGTGTTCACCGCCGGCATCGGGGTCTTCGCCGCCGGTGGCGCGCTCTCCCTGCTGCTCGCCGGGGTGTTCCTCTTCCGCGGAGACGTCGAGGTCGACCCCGCGGTGCTGTGGCCCACCGCCCTGGTCGCCGGAGGCGGTGCGCTGCTCGCCGGGCGCCTCGCCTGGCGGGCCCGCCGCGCCCCGCCCGCGTCCGGCACGTCCGCCCTGGTCGGCAGGGAAGCGACCGTGCGGGCCGGGAGCCAGATCTCTCTGGACGGCGCGTGGTGGGCCGTACGTACGTCCGACGGCGCCCAGGTCCCCGAGGGCCGGCGCGTACGAACCGTGGACCTCGACGGCCTGCGCCTGATCGTCGAGCCGGTCGGGCCCGTCGAGGCCGATTCCCAAGACCAGGAGGACCAGCCATGAGTTCCACCCTGCTCACCATCGTTCTGGTGGCGGCCTTCATCGTGCTGCTCGCCCTGATGTCGGTGCGGATCGTGCCCGAGTACGAACGCGGGGTGATCTTCCGCCTGGGCCGCATCATCGGTGCCAAAGGGCCGGGCCTGTTCCTGATCATCCCGTTCGTCGACCGGCTGGTCCGGGTCTCGCTGCGGACCGTGACCATGGACATCCCGCCGCAGGACATCATCACCAAGGACAACGTCACCGTCCGGGTCAACGCCGTCACCTACTTCAACGTCGTCGACCCCAACCGCTCCGTCGTTGCCATCGAGGACCACGTCAAGGGCACCTCGCAGATCGCCCAGACGACGTTGCGCAGTATCCTCGGCCAGATCGACCTGGACGAACTCCTGGTCAACCGGGACGAGATCAACCAGCGGCTGCAGCAGATCATCGACGGCGTCACCGACCCGTGGGGTGTGAAGGTGACCCTGGTCGAGGTCAAGGACGTGGAACTGCCGGAGAGCATGCGGCGCGCCATGGCCCGGCAGGCCGAGTCCGAACGCGACCGGCGCGCCAAGGTCATCCACGCCAAGGGCGAGTTCGAGGCGGCCCAGACGCTCAGCGACGCCGCGGAACGGCTGGAGGACCACCCCGCCGCCCTCCACCTGCGGATCCTGTCCACCATGTCCGAGATCTCGTCGGAGCGGAACTCCACCCTCATCTTCCCGCTGCCGATGGAGGTCCTCCGCGTCCTGGACAAGCTCCGTGTGGACGAGGACCGCACCGGCACCAAGTCCGTGGAAAGCGGCAAGCGGTGATTCATCGGCGTTGAACCCCACCAAGTTCCCGGACGGTGCTCTGCTCCTACTCCTCCTCCGGCGACCGCGCGCGCTTCCGGCGGCGATAGGCGGCCGCGCGGTCCTTGCCGCCGCAGGCGCTGCTGGAGCACCAGCGGCGTCTGCCGGGGCGGCTGGTGTCGACGAACAGCAGACCGCACTCGGGGTCGGCGCATTCACGGATGCGGTCGGCGGCGGTGCCGGAGAACAGGTCGATCGCGTCGCGGGCGAGCGTGCTGAGCGCGGCCCGCTCGGCTCCGGTCGCCGGGAGGGTCAGGCGGCCGGTGCCGGACCGGAGGACGGGGACCAGCGGAGGAGCCGCGGCGGCTGCGTTGATCAGCGCCTCGTCCCCGGCGGCGGGCGGCCGTCCGTCGATGACGTACCGGGCGTGGCGGTGGATCGCCTCCCGCAGGACACGGGCCGCCTCCAGCCCCTCGGACGTGATCGCGACGGGCTCGTCCAGCAGACCCGCCTCCCGGTACCAGCGGGCCAGGTCGGAGGGGTTCCGCAGGCGTTCGTGACGGCCGCGCCGACGCTCGCCGACCGTGGCCACGAAGGCCAGACACAGGCGGCCCGAGTGGAAGTCGAACGCGAGTTCGTCCGCGGGTGCCGCGGGTACGGCGCCGGGCCGGGTTGCCTGTTCGGTCACGTCACGACTACAACTCGTGACGTGACCGAGGAATCCGAACACGCGATCCACTGGCCGTCCGTCGAAGCGTTCCTGAAGGACCGGGGAACCGATCGGATGCCCCATCCCGGAGGCACCCTGCTGGAACACCTGGGCCGCGTCCGCAGGCTCCTGGCGGAGTGGGGAGCCGACCCCGACGTCCAGGCCGCGGGGCTGTGCCATGCGGCATACGGGACGGACGGCTTCGACCAGGCCCTGCTGCCGGTCACCGAGCGCGCGGTGCTGGCCGAACTCATCGGCGAGCGGGCCGAGACGCTGGTCCACCTGTACGCGAGCTGCGACCGCGGGTTCGTCTACCCGCGCATCGACGGGGCCACGGAGGTGACGTTCCGGGACCGCTTCACGGGCAGGGAGCACACCGTCGCCGAGACGGACCTGCGGGCCTTCCTCGACATCACGGCCGCAAATGAACTCGACGTCCTGGCGCACAACCAAGAGCTGGCCGCACTGCACGGACCGAGCCTGCGCCGGTTCTTCGCCCGCGCGGGCGACCTGCTGTCCGCGGCGGCGCGAGAGGCCTGCGACCGGCAGCTCGGCACGCAACCGTCTGAGCCCGTCGGCACGGACGCGCCCGCGCCCGGTGTACGGATCGCCGCGCTCGACCACCTGGTGCTCACCGTCGCCGACATCGAGCGGACCGTCGACTTCTACGAGCGCGTCCTCGGTATGCGCCCGGTGACCTTCGGGGAGGGCCGCCGGGCGCTGGTCTTCGGCACCAGCAGGATCAACCTTCACGAGGCCGGCCGCGAACTCCTCCCGCGCGCCACGCGTCCCACTCCCGGCAGCGCGGACCTGTGCCTGCTGACCGACGTGCCCCAACAGCGGGTCCTCGACCACCTGAGCGCCTGCGGCGTCCCCGTGGAGGAAGGCCCCGTACCGCGCACCGGCGCTCAAGGGCCCATCATCAGCACGTATGTGCGCGACCCCGACGGCAACCTGATCGAGATCAGCACACCCGAACACGCGTGAGCCGGTCGCGCAGAACGTGGTGGGGCCTGCCGGAACCCCGGAGCGTTCCGGCAGGCCCCGCCGGGGATCGGGTCAGCGTGGGCCGTACGCCTCGGGCAGGCGCATCCCGCGATCGGCCATGATCTGCCGTACGCGGTCGGGGTAGTCGGTGATGATGCCGTCGACGCCCATGTCCATCAGGGCCTCTACCGTGGCCGGGTCGTCGCAGGTCCACGGGACGACCTTCAGGCCCCGGGCGTGCGCCGCGGCGACCATGGCCCGGTCGGCGTAGAAGCGGAAGCCCGGGTCGCCGACCTTGCCGCCCTGCGGGATGCCGTAGTTGGGGGAGAGGGCCCTGACGCCGGGGACGGTGGCGGCCGCCTTCACGAAGTCCCCGTCGTAGTCGTCGGCGTCGATCCCGCCGAGCCACGGGGAGGCGCCGGGCTGGCCGACCTGGAGGAAGTCGTAGTTCGGCAGCGCCACCAGCGGCCACCTCGGCGTGAGCCGGTGCATGGCCTTCAGCGCGCCCCAGTCGAAGGACTGGATGGTGACCTGGCGTTCGATGCCCGAGGCGCGGATCTCCTCGTACACGCGACGCACGAACACCTCGCGTGGCGCGGTCTGTTCGGGCGCACCCGCCTCGACCTTCGTCTCGATGTTGAGCTTGACCCCCTTGGCCCGGTAGCTCTTCACCAGGTCGAGGACGTCCTTGAGCTCGATCATCCGCAGCCCCTTGATCTGCTCCTGCTCGGGGAAGCCGGGCAGTTGCCGGTAGCCGCAGTCCATGGTCCTGATCTGCGCCAGGGTCAGGTCCTTGATGTACTTCCCGACGTACGGGTACTGCGGGTCGCCCGGCGTGACCGGCGCCGTGTCGCGGCACTTCTGGGCGCTGACCTGCCGGTCGTGGGTGACGACCACCTTGAGGTCCCTGGTCACCTGGGTGTCCAGTTCCAGGGTGGAGACCCCCAGCCGCAGTGCCTTGCCGAACCCTTCCAGGGAGCTCTCGGTGGTCATGCCGAGTCCGCCGCGGTGGGCCTGCAGATCGAAGCGGGTCTGCTGGGGCCGCACACCGGTGGCCTCGGCGGATGTCGCGTGCGCGGCCACAGGTAAGGCGAGCATGGGCAGGGCGGCCAGGCCGACGAGGGCATGTCCTGCGGACATCGAAACCTCACTCGTGTCGGTATCGGATGACCGCAGGACGGTAGTGGGGCCCTCGGCATGTGCGACAGCCTCGACGCGAGGATGGCGTGAACACTCGGGGAATCCATGGGGCCTGCCCGACGGCGGCCCGGCCGCCTACCTGCCGCTCACCGACCGGGCCCGCCCTCGACGAGGCGTCTCAACTCCGGCAGGAGCGTGTCGAGATCCTCTCTACCGACCCACGTGAGCTTTCCATCGGCCAATGTCAGGCGAAACGCGCTGGTCCCGGGCCGGTCGGACGTCATCTCACGCACAGGTTGTGAGATATGTGTGAAACGGTGGCAACCCCCGGGCAGACGCAAAGCGGCCCCGCTGCGGGGAGGTTTCCGGTTCCTCCCGCAGCGGGGGGCTACGGACGGGCCCGGGACCCGCCCCGCCGGAGGTTTCCGGTCCTCCAGCGGGACGGGCGTCCAGTCGGGCCGTGCGGCCCGCGCGAGCAGGACGCGGGCCAGGATGCGGATCGCGTCCGGGTCCGGGTCCGGGCCGACGAGATCGGCATGCTCGCGGTGTGCGTAGATGTCCCAGCCGGGGCCGGAGCTGCCCGGCTCGTGGCCGAGGTACACGGCGTTCCGGGTCGTTGACCGGCTCGCCGCAGTGGCGGCAGAAGCGTACGGCCGAGGTCATGACGCGCCCCGAGCCTGGGTCTCGTACGCGCAGCCGGCGTGGATGCGGCCGGAGAGCCGGCCTCCGGAAAACTGACGTGATCATGTGTCAGGGATTCGGAGAGGTCGCTGATCGGCCCGTCGCAGCGCAGGCACGTCACCGGCTGGGTCAGCGTCTCGTAGTGGTCGCACAGGACGTTCAGTACACGGGCCAGGCGCCGGGCGTGACCGGCGGCCCCGCCGTACCTGCGGCCGGGCTCGGCCTCAAGCCTGCTGCGCGCTTCCCACACGCACCCGAGCGCGCTGTAGCGGAGGATGCTCCCCTCCTTGAGTTCCCCGGCGGCCTGCTCCACCTCGGGGGCGAGCAGTTCCAGGTGCCCGCGCAGGAGGCGAGTGAGGGTGTTCATCTCGTCGGCGGGCGGGGGCAGCATGCCGGGCCCGTCGTCCGGGCCGAGGAGGCGGCGCGCACCGGCGCGCATCGTCTCGATGTCGACGGGCAGGGCGGGCGTCTCTGCCGTGGTGTTCGGGCGGGTGGTAGAAACGGTCACTGTCGGCGCTCCTCCACAGCGTTCGGCCGCGCCCCGGGAGGCGACCACCTCGCCGCTCGTCTCGGTGGAGCTGCTGTCGGCTCGGCGAGGTGGGCGTCGAAGCGGCGCGTCAGCTCGGTGACGCATGGGCGTGTCTGCTCACAGGCATCTGTCGTCGGGCTGCACCGCGGTCCGCCGGTAGCCGGTCACCGCATCGCAGAACACCGCGAACGCCTCCACGTCCCACGGCGTCAGCACCCGCTTGCGGATCAGGTCCGGGACCAGGCGCCGCCACACGTCCAGCGCCGACTCCGTGCTGTCCTCCCCCTCAGCGTCCAGGTCGACCAGCCACGCGGGCGGCCCGATCTTCCCCTCGTCAGGCACCGGCTCCGCATCGTTGACCCACGTCTGCACGACCTGGGCCGCCCAGTGTGGCTCCGGGTGGACTGGGTGTTGACCACAGAGGACCGGTCAAACACTGTCATCGTCACCAAGGCGGGCGCATTGGCCATCTACATGTCAGCTACTGACGGGCTCCACTTCCTGCTTGTTGCCGGCCTGGCTTCGTGTGGAACGCTCTGGGCATGCCTGTATGGAGGTGCCCGGTGGTTGCGCACAAGGCGCGGCAACGAGCTGGCCGTGTTCCCGCCAGGACTCCGACGAGCAGTAGGCGGACAACGAGGGCCCGGGACACCGTGTGGCGTGCCGGGCCCTCGTCGTGGTCGGGGTGACGGGGGTCCGCGTTCAGTCTCGGGCTCACGGCGGCCTCGCCGGGTTGTCGGCCCCTCGGCCGGTCCGGCTCCCATCCCGATCCGTTGCCCGCGGCAGTTACGATCACGGCGTCGGCGACTCCGGCTCGCTTCTGGCAGGTTCCCCCTCTTCAGGCACGTCGGCGGAGCCAGTCCACTTTCGCTCCTCAACACGCCTTCCCCGAACCAGCGAGGCCTGCCGGTCTCAGCGTCAGCCTCAAGCATCGCGTGGATGCCGTCAGCTCCGATGAGGGCGGCGTGTGAGAATTCGTTAGATCTGGTCAGTCGTGGACCATTCAATATCGCCCCTGACCTGCAAGGATTCAAGGGCCCGCAGGATTGTGTCGAGATCCTGACCGCTTCTGAAGGCGATCACGGTCGTACCGTCGCCGCCGTCGCCGCCGTTGCCGTCGCCCGCGCGGGACCGGGGCGCGGGGAAGAGCGCGAGCACCTCGCGCATGGCGTCGTCGAGTTCGGCGACGGGTTCGGCGGACTCGCCCCGCAGCCAGCGCCGTAGCACGTGGTTGTGGGCGGCGACCACGGCGGCCGCCATGAGTTCGGCCCGGAGCGACGCCGGCTCCCCGGTGCCGCCCATCCAGTCGGCGATGAACTCGCGGAACAACCGCTGGTAGCGTGCCACGCCGGCGATCTCGCGGTCGCGCAGGGTGGGCACCTTGCTGGTGAGGGCGTAGCGCCGGCGGGCCAGTTCGCCCTCGTCGATGTAGTGCAGCAGGACGAGGCGGACGGCGTCGGACACGGCGACCAGGGCGGTGCTGTGGTTGGAGGTCGCCAGCCGGTCTCGGATGAGCGTGATCAGCCGGTCGTGGTCGGGGAAGATCACGTCTTCCTTGGACCGGTAGTTCCGGAAGAACGTGGTGCGCCCGACGCCGGCTCGCTCGGCGATGTCGTCGACGGTGGTCTGCTCGTATCCGCGCTCGTCGAAGAGGGTGAACGCGGCGTCGGCGAGTCGGATCCGTGCGGGTGGCTTGCTCATGGGCGCTCATCCTTCCTGGTCCGAGGGCCCGACTGCCACTCGCGCGAGGCTCGCCCGGGGACCTTGAAGAGGGAACTCGTAAACTTAGTGAACGATAGTTCAGGGCCACAGAGCCATCGGGAAACGGAGCCATCGGGAAGGCGGGCGTGATGGCGGAGACGACGGTCGAGGACCTGCGCGCGGACGGGCACACCGACTGGCGGGTGTACGGCCCGCTGGAGCTGCCGCCGATCCTCGCGCACGCGCTGGACGCCATCGTGGAGCACGGCTACCACGCCACCACGGTCCGGGATCTCGCGCGCCGCGTGGGGGTGACCGTACCGGCCCTGTACTACCACTACGCCAACAAGCAGGCCATCCTCGTCGAACTGCTGCTCGGCTCCCTGGCTTCGGTCCTCGGCCGCTGCCGTACGGCTGTCGAGGAGGCCGGGGACGACCCGGTGGACCGGTTCGGCGCACTCGTCGAGTGCATCGCGCTGTACATGACCCACCGGACCCCGCTCGCCTTCCTCGACACGGAGATCCGCAGCCTCGAACCCGGCAACCGGGCCCGCTATGTCGCCCTGCGTGACGAACTCGAAGGCCTCCTGCGCGACACCGTGCGAGAGGGCGCGGACGCCGGGGTCTTCACCATCCCGGTCCCGGTGGAGGCGAGCCGCGCCGTGCTCACGATGTGCCAGGGCATCGCCCACTGGTACCGGCCCGACGGCGAGCTCACGCCGTTCGACATCGCCAAGCGGTACGTGACCATCGCCCTGGCCACGGTCGGCCACCGGCCCGCCTGAAGTCCCGCCGTCCTCCCCGGAGTCAGGGCCTGTCCGGCGGATCACGCCTGGGCCGCGGGGTCTGGCACGCACTCCCCCAGAGGGGATGCCCCCAGCGCCGTTGTCGTCGGTAGCCGACGCTCTGTGTCGCCCGCCGCGGCAGCGGCTGATGTCACAGCCTCCTCCGCCTTGCGGCTGCACGTTCCCCCTCGCGCGAACCGGCTTCGCCCGGCTCGCGCGAGGGCACCCCCATGACCCCGCTCACCGGCACTTTCAAGGTCACCGCAGGTCGAAGCCGACGTGATCCGCCGGACAGGCCCTACCGCGGAGCCATCCGGATCGCCCCGTCGAGCCGGATCGTCTCCCCGTTGAGCATCGGGTTGGCCACGACATGGGCGACCAGGTCGGCGTACTCCTCGGGGCGGCCGAGGCGGCTCGGGTGGGGGACCTGGGTGCCGAGCGAGTCCCGCGCCTCCTGCGAGAGCCCGGCGAGCGGCGGGGTGGCGAACAGACCCGGCGCGATGGTGACGACCCGGATGAGGTGCTGGGCCAGGTCGCGGGCGAGGGGCAGGGTCATGCTGACCACACCGCCCTTGGAGGCGGCGTACGCGGCCTGGCCGATCTGGCCGTCGAAGGCGGCCACGGAGGCCGTGTTGACGATGACCCCGCGCTCCTCGCCCACCGGCGCCGAGCCGGTGATCATGCGTTCGGCGGCGAGGCGGATGACGTTGAAGGTGCCGATCAGGTTCACCTCGACGGTCCGGCGGAACTTCTCGTACGGGAACGGGCCCTGCTTGCCGACGACGCGGAAGACGTCCGCGCCGATGCCCGCGCAGTTCACCAGGGTGCGGAGCGTACCGAGGCCGGCCGCCGTGTCGAGGCGGCGGTGACCTGGGCCTCGTCGGTCACGTCCGTCGGGGCGAAGGCGGCGCCGGTGCCGAGGCTGTGGGCGACCTCCTTGCCCTCGGAGGACGGCAGATCCGCGACGACGATCCGGGCGCCGTCCGCCGCCAGCCGTCGCGCGGTGGCCAGGCCGAGGCCGGAGGCGCCTCCGGTGACTAGGACGACATCGGCGTCGGTGAGCTGCATACGGGTGCTCCTCCTGCGCGCGGCCGAGCCTTAGTTAGCGTTCGTTCAGTGAGGTGTCGTCATCGTACGAACGCCCCGGTGCCTTGGGAAGGGGTGAGCCCTCGGAACCGGCTGGGCTTCGGTGAACTGGTTGAGGGCGCCCGGCCGAGCGTTCATGCTGGGATCAACCCGTGGGGCGGGACCTGCGGCGTACCCGAGAGACATCGTCATGGACAAGGACGTTCTGGGCCCCGACCGGGAGGCCACGGCCGTGATCGACGGCGGCGGTCGGATCGTGGCCTGGAGCGCGGGAGCGAGGCGGCTGCTCGGGTACGAGGCGGCGGACGCGGTCGGCCGTGACGCCGGGCAGCTGCTCGCGGACGACGTCCCCGCCGACGCCCGGAGCGCCCTCGCCGCCCGTACGGCGTGGAGCGGGCGTACCGTCCTGCGGACCCGTGACGGGCAGCGGCGGGAGCTGGTGGTCCGCGCCCAGCCGCTCGCCGCTGATGGCGGACCGCTGTGGATCGTGGCGGCCGCCGAGCCGGCGGAGACGGCAGAGCCCGCGCCCGGCCTGCTGAAGCGCTGGGCGATGGATCAGCTGCCCATCGCCGTGGTCGTCTGCGACGACGCACGGCGGGTCGTCGGCACCAACGACGCCTTCAATGCCTTTGCGGGAGCGACCGAGGACGAGCTGTTCGGGCTGGGTCTCGCCAAGCAGATCTCCGGCGCGATCCTCCCCGGCACCGAGGAGATCCCCCGTCTGGCCGAGCAGGCCATGCGCAGCGGCGAGGTCGTACGCCACCAGGCGTACATCCGCACCCCCGGCGTGCCGCGCGAGCGCTCCTGGTCCTCCCTGCTCTACCCGCTCCGGGACCCGCAGGGCCGGGTGCGCGGAGTCGCCTCCGCCGTGTACGACACGACCGAGCAGTACTGGGCGCGGCGCCGACTGTCCGTGGTGAACGAGGCGAGCGTGCGGGTGGGCACCACACTGGACGTCACCCGGACGGCGCAGGAACTCGCCGACATCGGCGTCGAGGGGTTCGCCGACTTCGTGATCGTCGACCTGCTGGACGAGCTGTTCCAGGGCGGCGAGACGGACACCGGAACGGAAGGGAGCCCGCCGCTCTTCCGCCGCTCCGCCCAGGCGTCCGTGCTGAAGGGCTGCCCGGAGGCGGTCATCGCCGTCGGACGGCGGCACGTCTACCAGGAGGACTCACCGCAGGCGGACGCGCTGGCCACCGGGCGCCCCACCCTGCACCGCCTCGATCCGTCCCGCCCGCCCGCATGGCTGATCGCGGAGCCGGAGCGGGCCGAAAGTGTCCGCACGCACGGCATTCACAGCATGCTGGTCGTCCCGCTCAGAGCCCGCGGGGTCACGCTCGGGCTGGCCCAGTTCCACCGGCACCGTACGGGGCAGCCCTTCGGCGCCGAGGACCTGCTGCTGGCCCGGGAGATCGCGGCCCGCGCGGCCCTGTGCGTCGACAACGCCCGCCGCTACACCCGCGAGCGGACCACCGCGATCACCCTCCAGCGCAGCCTCCTCCAGCGCGGTACGCCCGCCCAGTCGGCCGTGGACGTGGCCACCCGCTATCTGCCCGCCGGGTCGCGCGCGGGCGTCGGCGGCGACTGGTACGACGTGATCCCGCTCTCCGGCGCCCGCGTCGCCCTGGTGGTCGGCGACGTCGTCGGCCACGGACTGCGGGCCTCGGCGACCATGGCCCAACTGCGCACCGCCGTCCGTACGCTGGCCGACGTCGACCTGCCCCCCGACGAACTGCTCACCCAGCTCGACGACGTGGTGATCCGCCTGGCCCGCGAGGCCGCCGGACAACACGACGTCCCGACGGCGGCGGAGACCAGCGCCGCCTGCCTGTACGCCGTGTACGACCCCGTGTCGCGTCGCTGCTCCCTCGCCAGCGCCGGACACGTGCTGCCCGCCGTGGTGACGCCCGACGGCACGGTCGACTTTCCCGACCTGCCCGTCGGCCCGCCGCTCGGGGTCGGCGGACTGCCCTTCGAGAACTCCGAGTTCGAGGTCCCCGAGGGCAGCCTGCTCGCCCTCTACACGGACGGCCTGATCAAGGCGAGGGAGCGTGGCACCGACGAGAGCCTCGCGCTCATGGGCGAGGTACTGGGACGCCGGCCCGGACGCGGCCTGGAGGAACTCTCCGACGAACTGCTGAAGACACTCCTGCCCGCCCGCCCCGCCGACGACATCGCCCTCCTCCTGGCCCGCACCCGCGTCCTCGACACCGCCCGCGTGGCGACCTGGGACATCCCGGCCAACCCCCAGGTCGTCGCCGAGGCCCGCAAGTACGCGACGGCACAGCTGGCGGTCTGGGGCCTGGACGAGGCCGCTTTCATCACGGAACTGGTCGTCAGTGAACTCGTCACCAACGCCATCCGCTACGGCGGCGACCCCATCCGGCTGCGCCTCATCCGCGACACCACCCTCGTCTGCGAGGTCTCCGACGGCAGCAGCACCGCCCCTCATCTGCGCCGGGCCCGCGTCTTCGACGAGGGCGGCCGGGGGCTCCTCCTCGTCGCCCAGCTCACCGAACGCTGGGGGACACGGCAGACGACCGTGGGGAAGACCATCTGGGCGGAGCAGGCGCTGCCGGACGAGCCTTAGGGAGCGTTCCTAGTGGTGTGCTGCTGTCCGGCGCGCCGCCGCCGTCAGCGCCAGCGCGCGTCGTAGCAGACGTCGCACAACTCGAACACGGGCTCCCCGCGCACCGGGTCCTCGGGGTCGGTGAGCCGTACCCGCATGCCCGGGTGGATGGCCATGAACGGGCCCTTCACCCGCCCGCGCACGGTGAACCCCTCGGACATCTCGACGAGGGACACATTGCGCGCGGCGGGGGTGTTGCGCCGGACAACGGTCGTCCGGCGGATGGTCCCCTCGCCCGTGCTGCGCTCGGTCCGCAGCTCGGTCGAGGCGCAGACGGGGCAGAGCAGTCGCTGGTAGGTGGCGGTGCCGCACCACCGGCACCGCTGGTAGGCGAGGGTCTCCTGGCACGGTGCGGCGTCGAGAACTCCCGCCGCCGTCCCGATTTCCGGCTGGAACACGATGCCATCTCCTTGCACTGCGGTGGGCCGGATCCGGTGCGCTCGCACAGAGTGCGCACGCCGGCATCGTACGGTACTCAGTTCCGGCAGGAAAGGTACTGAGTACCGTACGTTCGATGGCGGCCCCAGAGCCGCCGACGGCTCAGTGCGCGACGGGCCAGCCGCTGCTCCAGTCCAGAAGGTTGATGCCGAGCTTCGGGGTGCCGTTGTCGTCGCGGTCGTAGTAGTGGTAGACGATCAGGTCGCCGTCCACGTCGTTGAGGATCGACTGGCCGCCGGGGCCGATGACGGCGCCGTGCGACTCCAGTACCGGTGTGCTGCCGTTGCTCAGCATCGGCACGCCGTTCCTGTCGTAGTACGGCCCGGTGACACTGGTCGCCCGGCCGACCTTGACCTTGTAGGTCGAACTCGTGCCGGCGCAGCATGTGTCGTACGAGGCGAACAGGTAGTAGTAGCCGTTGCGTTTGACGACGAACGGCGCCTCGACGGCCTTGGTGCCGGTCGGGCGGGAGGCGAGCGAGTAGAGCGTGGTGTTCGACGCGAGCTGCTTGCCCGTCGACGGATCGATCTGGATCATCTTGATCCCGGACCACCAACTGCCGAACGACAGCCACCACTTGCCGTCCCCGTCGACGAACAGGTTCGGGTCGATGGCGTTGTAGTCGGTCGACGGGCTCCATGTGTGGACGATCCCGTAGTCCGTCCAGCTGCCGGGCTGCCCGGTGCTCGAACCCGCCAGCCCGATCGCCGAGTTCTGCGAACCGAAGGACGAGACGGAGTAGTACATCAGGTACTTGCCACCGTGGTACGAGATGTCCGGCGCCCACGCCTGAGGCACCGACGAGTAGCGCGACCACCAACCGGGCCGCGCGGAGAAGGCATCCCGGCCCGCGCCGAACGCGACGCGGTCGGTGGAGGTGCGGTTGCTGATACCGCCGCCGGTGGCGTACAGCAGGTACTGCCCCGACGAGGTGCGGATCATCGTCGGATCGTGCACGACGGTCGCACCGGTGACATGCCCCGGATCGGGATACGCCGACGCGGTGGACGGCAGCAGGGCCAGCAGGACGGCCGCGGGCAGGGCCATGACACCCCTGCGCAACAGGCCGCCCGACCTGCCTCGACGCTTTCGACGGGGGTGCGTTCGGGTTCGGCTCATCCGGGTCTCCTGGTCCGTGCGGGATTCCGTCCGGCAGGTGCGGGACGTGCGGGACGTGCGCGTGGCCGTACGCTGTGTAGTCGCCGCCCGGGCCCTTGAGGTTGCCGGGTGCCTCATGGCCCGGGAGCCGGGCGACGCCGACGTCACGACCACTCGGGTCCCGCCCAGACCGCTCCGCGCCCGTGTCCAGGCGCCGGCGCTGAGCCCAGGTGATCGGGATCGACCCGGGCTCAGCCCTGGTGACGCGCACCGAACCGCGCTACGGCTCGACGCCGGTGGCCCGTTACGGCAACGGGCAGTGGCTGGAGGGCAGTTGCTGGACCACCGGCTTGCCCGGACACGGGCGGCAACGGCTACCGGTGCTGGATGGGGGTCTTCACACGCCGCACCGTCGGCTACGTCAACGACCGGTTTCTCGACACCGGCGACTGCGTGCTCTCACCCCTGGGGGAGCCGTGCTCACCGCCACGGCCTCCGCCCTCCTCGTCGCAGCGAGACCGGAGGGCGCCGCG
Organism: Streptomyces sp. NPDC002845; assembly: GCF_053591955.1. NCBI lineage: Bacteria > Bacillati > Actinomycetota > Actinomycetes > Kitasatosporales > Streptomycetaceae > Streptomyces > Streptomyces sp. NPDC002845. Next base: position 92,211 of record NZ_JBSFUU010000035.1, read on the forward strand.
ATCCACCAGTGCGGCATCTCCGGCGACCGGACCCCGTGCGCCTACGTCACCGGCATCAACCCCGGGTCCCACCTGGCCGTGCCCACCGCACCCGGCTACGGAGCCCCGAATCCCCCGTCTTCGGCCAGTACCGCGACCGGGACGACCCCGGCCTCATCTGCTGGACCACCGGCGGCGCGCACACCTGCAAGTCCCGGACAGACCTTGCGGCTGCCGCGCCGTGCCGTGGTGGTGCCCCGTGCGTCGGCGGTGTCAGAGCCTGTGTCATGTCCCCGGTCGGATCAGCGCACGTCGTCATGGGGGTCCCCCCGCTCAAGCGCAGCCGAGAGTGGGGGAGCGTGCGATCACAAGGCGCCGGAAGGTCCTCGATGGGGGCGGCCCCGCGCGAGCGAAGCCGAGCGTGGGGGAGGAGCTACCAGGGCCTTTCGGCAACGCGGCTGGGGGTCCCCCCACGCCCTTAAGGCAGTGGGGGAGTGCGTGCCAGGCGGCGGGCGCCCGGCCGGGGATATGCACAGGCTCTCAGTCGTGGGCCGCCCACTGACCGCGTACGTGGCCCAGGTGGCGGGTCATGACCTCGCGGACCGCCTCCCCGTCGCGGTCGATCAGCGCGTCGAGGAGTTCCAGGTGCTCCTGGGCGGAGGCCGGCAGGCGGCCCGCCTCGACGAGCGCGGTGAGGCCGTAGAGGCGGGACCGCTTGCGCAGATCGCCGACGACCTCGACGAGGTGGGCGTTGCCCGCGAGGGCGAGCAGGCCGAGGTGGAAGCGGGTGTCGGCCTCCACGTACGCGATGAGGTCGCCCGCGGCCGCCGCGGCGACGATCTCGCGGGCGGCAGGGCGCAGGGCCTCCAGGGAGACGGGGTCGGCGATCCTGGCCAGCTCCACAGTGGTCGGGATCTCGATGAGCGCGCGGATGTGGGTGTACTCGTCGAGCTGCTGTTCGGAGACGGCGGTGACCCGGAAGCCCTTGTTCGGCACCGTGTCGACCAGGCCCTCCTTCGCCAGGTCGAGCATGGCCTCGCGGACCGGGGTCGCCGAGACCCCGAAGCGGGCGGCGAGCATGGGCGCCGAGTAGACCTCGCCGGCGCGCAGCTCACCCGCGATCAGCGCGGCCCGCAGCGCGTCCGCGACCCGCTCGCGGTAGCTGCTCTTCTTGCCGCCGAGCGTGGGCAGGGCGGGCGCGGCGGAGGGTGCGCTGCTGCGCTGGGCGGCCATGGGTTGTCCTTGAGGAGGTGAGGCGGTCCGGGAGGAGACCGGACCGGGTGTGGCTGGTGGGACGAATCCAGAGAACGACAGACGAATCCGAAGGAATCTAGAGAACGAATCCTGCCGGGAACGGGTCTGACGGATCGAGCAGGTACTGCGCCGTGCCCGTGACCCAGGCCCGCCCGGTGAAGCTGGGCAGCACGGCCGGGAATCCGGCGACCTCCGTGGTGCCCAGCAGCCGTCCGGTGAAGCGCGTGCCGATGAACGACTCGTTCACGAACTCGGTGTTCAGGGGAAGTTCCCCGCGCGCGTGCAACTGCGCCATACGCGCACTGGTACCCGTACCGCACGGTGAGCGGTCGAACCACCCGGGGTGGATCGCCATCGCGTGCCGGGAGTGGCGGGCGGTGGAGCCGGGGGCGTACGCGTGGACGTGGTGGACACCGCGGATGGAGGGGTCCTCGGGGTGGACCGGTTCGCCCTCCGCGTTGATGGCCTCCATGAGCGAGAGTCCGGCCTTGAGGATGTCGTCCTTGCGGGCGCGGTCGAAGGGGAGGCCGAACTCGTCCAGCGGGAGGATCGCGTAGAAGTTCCCGCCGTACGCCAGGTCATAGGTGACCGTGCGCCCGTCGGGCAGGGTGGCCTTGCGGTCGAGGCCGACGCAGAAGGACGGCACGTTCTGCAGCGTGACTGCCTTGGCCGCGCCGTCCTCCACCGTGACCTCGGCGACGACGAGGCCCGCCGGGGTGTCGAGGCGGATGGTGGTGACCGGTTCGACGACCTCGACCATGCCCGTCTCCACCAGCACCGTCGCCACGCCGATCGTGCCGTGACCGCACATCGGCAGATAGCCCGAGACCTCGATGTAGACGACGCCCCAGTCGCAGTCGGGACGCGTGGGCGGCTGGAGGATGGCGCCGCTCATCGCGGAGTGACCGCGCGGCTCGTTCATCAGCAGCTGCTTGATGTCGTCGCGGTGCTCACGGAAGTACAGCCGCCGCTCGTTCATGGTCGCGCCCGGGATCGTGCCGATGCCCCCGGTGATGACCCGGGTCGGCATGCCCTCGGTGTGCGAGTCGACGGCGTGCAGGACGAGTTTGCTGCGCATGGGACCCCTCCCTGTCAGGTCTGTACGGCACTGTCTGTACGGCAGGCACTGCCTGTACGGCGCGTCTGTACGGCTCTGTACGGCGCTCAGGCCAGCCCTGCCGCCACGGCCTTCTCGGTCGCGGCCCGGATCGCGGCCTCCTGCTCGGGCAGCAGAGCAACGCGCGGCGGACGACAGGGGCCGCCGTGCCGGCCCACGATGTCCATGGACAACTTGATGGCCTGCACGAACTCGACCTTGGAGTCCCAGCGCAGCAGCGGGTGCAGCTGCCGGTACAGGGCCTCGGCCGTGGCGAGGTCGCCGCGCACGGCCGCCCGGTACAGCTCGACCGTGGCCTTCGGCAGCGCGTTCGGGTAGCCGGCCACCCAGCCCTTGGCGCCCGCGAGCGCCAGCTCCAGCAGAACGTCGTCGGCGCCGATCAACAGGTCCAGTTCCGGGGCGAGTTCGGCCAGCTGGTAGGCGCGACGGACGTCACCGGAGAATTCCTTGACCGCGTGGATGTGCCCCTCGGCGTGCAGCTTCGCGAGCAGTTCGGGGACCAGGTCGACCTTGGTGTCGATGGGGTTGTTGTACGCCACGATCGGGACGCCCGACTTCGCGACCTCCGCGTAGTGGGCGAGCACCGACCGTTCGTCGGCACGGTACGCGTTCGGCGGCAGCAGCATCACCGACTCGCAGCCCGCCTCGCGTGCCTGCTCGGCCCAGCGGCGGGCCTCGACGCTGCCGTACGCGGCGACACCGGGCATCACCCGCGTCCCGCCGATCGCCGCCACGGCCGTCTCGACGACCTTGGCGCGCTCCTCGGGGGTCAGTACCTGGTACTCGCCGAGCGACCCGTTCGGTACGACGCCGTCGCAGCCGTTCTCGACCAGCCAGGCGCAGTGCTCGGCGTACTTGTCGTAGTTGACGGAGAGGTCGTCGTCGAGCGGGAGGGCGGTGGCGACGAGGACGCCGCGCCAGGGGCGGTTTTCGATGGTGGCCATGGATGTTCCCTCTCAGTGGGGTGTGACATATTACTGCGTTTTGCGGGGCGCGGGCTGTGGTGCAACCCCGGTCAGGATCAGTCTTCCGGTTTCCCGGCCTCCCCGGCGCGGGCCAGCACACCCAGCGGTACCGGCCGGGCGAACGGCCGTCGGCCCGCGCCGAGTTCGCACCCGGCGAGTCCCGCCACCGCCGGCCCGCACATCCGGCCCTGGCACCAGCCCATACCGGCACGGGTGAGCAGCTTGACGGTGCGCAGATCACCAGCGCCCAGTTCGGCGACGGCCTCGCGGACGGCCCCGGCCGGGACCTCCTCGCAGCGGCAGACGACCGTGTCGTCGGTGACCTGCTCGGTCCAGTGCGCGGGAGGCACGTAACAGCTGTCCATCGCCACGAAGAACCTCCGCAGCTTCGTACGTGCCCGGGCGGCCGCCGCCCACGCGCGCGGGTCGGGTTCGGTGCCCGCGAGCCGGGCCGCGACCGACCGTCCGGCGATGTGCCCCTCGGCGAGCGCCAGGCCCGCGCCCCCGATGCCGGTGGTCTCGCCCGCCGCCCATACGCCGGGCACGTCGGTGCGCTGCTCGTCGTCGGCGTACACCGTGAGCCCGTCGATACGGCAGCCGAGGCTTTCGGCGAGGTCGGTGTGCGGCAGCATGCCGTGCCCGACGGCGAGCGCGTCGCACACGATGCGCCGCTCGGTGCCGGACCGCACCCGGCCCTCGGCGTCCAGCGCGGCGACCGTCACCGCCTCCACCCGCTCCTCGCCGTGTGCCGCCACCACGGTGTGGCGCGCCTTCACCGGAATACGGTGCCGCAGCAGCGCGGCCGCGTACTGGGCGCCCTCGGCCAGCTTGGCGGGCTGTGCCGCCAGGTCCGCCGTACGCCGCACAAAAGCCCGGGGATCGGCCGATTCGACCAGCGCGGCGACCTCGGCACCCGCCGCGGCCAGCCCGGTGGCCACGGGCAGCAGCAGCGGCCCCGTGCCCGCGACCACCACCCTGTGCCCGGGCAGCACGAGCCCGCCCTTGAGCATGGCCTGGGCGCCGCCCGCGGTGATCACGCCGGGCAGGGTCCAGCCGGGGAACGGCAGCACCGTCTCGTACCCGCCGGTCGCCAGGAGCACGGCGTCCGCGTGCACCTCGACGGGCTCCTCCTGCGCGGGCCCGAGCAGAGCGTGCACGGTGAAGCCGCTGGAGACCTCCCCGAAGTCCCGCTCCACCAGCCACACATGATGATCTGTCAGATGCTGTACGCGCCCCTTGCCGATGTGCCCGTCCAGGCCCTCCCGCAGCCGCCGCCATGTGCGCCACTGGTGGTGCAGCGCCTCGGGGCGGCGCGCCCCGAGCCCGGCCGCGGGCTGCCGGTAGAACTGTCCGCCCGGCTCGGCGGCCGCGTCGATCAGCGTGACGCGCACGCCCCGCCCGGCGGCCGCCAGGGTCGCGGCGAGCCCCGCCGGACCCGCGCCGATCACCGCGAGGTGCGGTCGTTCACCGCTCATGCCCCGTCCCCTCCTGCGTACGGATGTCGGCGCCCGGCTCGGCCGGGACGAGACAGGCTCGCTGGTTGGGGCGCTCGTCGACGGTGACCAGGCAGTCGAAGCAGACGCCGATCCCGCAGAAGATCCCGCGCGGGCGGCCTTCGCCCCGTGTGGAGCGCCAGGAGGAGACGCCCGCCGCCCACAGCACGGCGGCGACCGTCTGGCCGGGCAGCGCCTCGATCTCACGGCCGTCGAAGGTGACGGTGAACGCCGGACCGGGCCGGGCACCGGCCAACTCCGGCGGGGTACGGGACGTCACGGTGCCTCCTCCTCGTGCAAGGGGAAACGATCAGGCCGGAACGGCGACAGATCCAGCTCCGGAGACCTACCGGCCAGCACCTGAGCGATCAGATGGCCCGTCCCGGTGGCGAGGCCGATGCCCGCGCCCTCGTGCCCGCAGGCATGGAACAGCCCCGGCAGCCGCGGGTCGGGCCCGATCGCGGGCAGATGGTCGGGCATGTACGGCCGGAACCCCACGTACGTCCGCATCGCGCGGACCCCCTCCAGGAACGGGAACAGCCGGGTCGCCCCCGCCGCCAGCGCCCGTACGACCGGCAGGGAGAACGACCGGTCGAAGCCCACCCGCTCCCGGCTCGCACCGATCAGGACCGGCCCCGCCGCCGTGCCCTCGACCACCGGCGAGGTCTGCAGCGCAGCGGAGTCGCTGGCGACGTCGGCCACGTAGTCGGCGGCGTACACCTTGTGCCGCACCATGCGGGGGAGGGGCTCGGTGACGAGGACGAATCCGCGCCGGGGGAGCACGGGCAGGCGCACGCCCGCGAGGGCGGCGACCTCGGCGCCCCAGGTACCGGCCGCGTTCACGACGGCCGGGGTGTGGATGTCGCCGCGGTCGGTGCGCACCCCGCGTACGGAGCCCTCCGGTGCGCGCAGCACCTCGGTCACGGTCCGGCCGGTGAGCAGCCGCGCACCCGAGGCCCGGACGAGATGGGCGGCGGCGAGCGACGGCATGACCTGGGCGTCCTGCGGATAGAGCACACCGCCGGCCAGGGTGGGCGCCAAGTGCGGCTCAAGATCCGGGAGTTGGTCCGCCGGAACACTCACGGCCCGCACTCCCGCCCTGCGCTGTCCGTCCACGAAGCCCTCCAGGGCCGCGAGTCCGTCGGGCGTGGAGGCGACGACCACGCCCCCCTTGGCCTCGTACTCGATCGCCGTCGCGAGCCGCGTATCGGCGGCGAGGTCCGCCCACAACCGGCCCGACAGCAGGGCGAGTCCGAGCTCGGGGCCCGGTTCCTTGTCGGAGACGAGCAGATTGCCCTCGCCCGCGCCGGTCGTGCCGCCGGCCACCGGGCCGCGGTCCACCACGACGACGTCCAGGCCCGCCCGGGCCGCGTACAGGGCGCAGGCCGCGCCCACCATCCCGGCCCCGACGACCACGACATCGCAGGTCAGTCGGTTGCTCACGCCAGTACTATGTCACATGTTCCTGTACGGAACAGAGACCGAACAGAGACCGGGCGTCCCCTCACCGCGTATGCCGCCTGAAGAGGTGACGCTTGTGGCGCGGCCTCCCGGTCTGCCCGGTCCGCTCCTTCCGCTCGGTCTCCCGCGCGCGCTCCGCCGCCTCCGGCTCCATCACGTGCACCTTCCGGCCACCGCACTCGGGACACACCGCGTCGGACAGGGGCGACCGGATCGCATGGCCGACCTCGTCGACGTACTCCTGCGTGGTCAGCCCCGTGGGATCGTTCGGGTCGGTGAAGAACATCACCTGGAACGTGGCCTCCCAGGTGTGCCCGCAGTCACCGCAGGCGAACGCGAAGGTCTCGGGCACCGCCTTGGGGTCCGGCACCGCTCCGGGGTCCGACTCGTCCATGGGGCGGTTCCTCTCTCGCAACACCTGGCCCCCTCGGACTTCCAGGGCACAACGCGGCACGTCGTACGGCAACTCGAACGCCCCGCCCGGCATGCCCGCACCCCCGCCCGCCCCGACACTGGGCTCATGCACGTCGGCCCTCGCTCCCAGCCCGGCCCCATCGAGGACTACGCCCTGGTGGGGGACCTGCTGACCGCGGGCCTGATCGGCAGGGACGGCAGCCTGGACTGGCTGTGCCTGCCGCGCTTCGACTCGCCCGCGTGCTTCGCCGCGCTGCTCGGCGACGAGGGCAACGGCCGCTGGCGCATCGGCCCGGCGGACCCGGCCGGGGCGCGCGCCCACCGCCGCTACCGCGGCGAAACCCTGATCCTGGACACCGAATGGGAGACCGCGGACGGCCGCGCCCTGGTCACCGACTTCATGCCGCGCCGCGAGGGTGCCCCCTGCGTCGTACGGATCGTCGAGGGCCTGTCCGGCAGCGTGGACCTGCGCATGGAACTGCGGCTGCGCTTCGACTACGGGGGCGTGGTGCCGTGGATGCGCCGGACGGCCGGGCAGCTCACGGGGATCGCCGGGCCCGAGTCCGTCTGGCTGCGCACGCCCGTACGGCTCACCGCCCACGGCACGGCCCACACCGCCGACTTCCGGGTCACCGCGGGCGAACGGATCCCCTCCGTCCTGACCTGGCATCCCTCCCACCTGCCCGCTCCGGACCCGGCGGACGCGTTCGACGCGCTGCGCGCCACCGAGGCGTACTGGAGCGACTGGCTGCGCCCCATGACGTACGACGGCCCGTACCGCGACGCCGTCGTCCGCTCCCTCATCACGCTCAAGGCGCTCACCTACGAACCCACCGGCGGCATCGTCGCCGCTCCCACCACCTCCCTCCCCGAGGAGGTCGGCGGGGTCCGCAACTGGGACTACCGCTACTGCTGGCTCCGCGACGCCGGGTTGACCCTGGAGGCGCTGCTGCGCAGCGGCTTCACCGCCGAGGCCGACGCCTGGCGGGCCTGGCTGGAGAGGGCGGTGGCGGGGCGGGCACGGGACATCCAGATCATGTACGGCATCGGGGGCGAGCGGCGGCTCACCGAGTGGGAGGCCGACTGGCTCGGCGGCTACGAGGGTTCGCGGCCGGTACGGATCGGGAACGCGGCCGCCGGACAGGAACAGCTCGACGTACCGGGCGAGTTGATGGACACCCTCTGTCTGACCATCCGCTCGGGGCTGCGCCCGGAGCGCCATCTGCTCGCCCTGCAGAACATGCTGCTCGACCACCTGGAACAGGTGTGGCCCGACCCCGACCAGGGTCTGTGGGAGACGCGCGGCGCCCCGCGCCACTACACCCACTCCAAGGTCATGTGCTGGGTCGCCTTCGACCGGGCCGTCCGTATGGCCGAGCGGCACGCACGCCCCGGGCCCGTCGGGAAGTGGCGGGAGATCCGCGACCGCATCCACCGCGACATCTGCGAGAAGGCCTTCGACCCGGTCCGCGGCACGTTCACCCAGTCGTACGGCTCCCGCCCCCTCGACGCCGCGCTGCTGCTGATCCCGCAGACCGGCTTCCTGCCCCCGGACGACCCTCGGATCGTCGGCACCGTCGAGGCCGTACAGCGCGAACTCCTCGCCGACGGCCTGGTGCTGCGCTACCCGGCCGGCCCCGACGACGCCCCGGACGGACTCCCCGGACGCGAAGGCGCCTTCCTGGCCTGCTCCTTCTGGCTCGCGGACGCACTGCTGCACATCGGCCGGGAGGCCGAGGCACGGCCGTTGTTCGACCGGCTGCTGGCGCTCCGCAACGACGTCGGCCTGCTCGCGGAGGAGTACGACCCCGTCGCGTGCCGCCAACTCGGCAACTTCCCCCAGGCGTTCACGCACGTGCCGCTGATCCGGGTGGCCTACGAACTGGACCGGCACGCCACGCACGCCCGACGGGAATCGACGTGACGCCCCGTCACCACGTGTCGACAAACGCCCGCTGCGGCTCCTCACCCGCCTCGTAACCCTCCAACGCCGCCCGCACCCACCCCCGGGACGCCGCCGGAAATGCTCATGGGCACCAGCATGCCAAGAGCCAGGTCCTGGCCGCCCGGTGCGTGGCGCCGGGTGCTCAGCTGTTCGCGGCCCGCCCGATCGACTCCACCAGCGGCAGCAGGCGGTGCGGCACGCGCTCGCGCAACGCCACCTCAGTGCGGGTCCGCACCACGCCCGGCAGGCTGATCAGCACCTGGATCACGTCTTCGAGGTGGGCGTTGTCGCGGGCCGCGACGCGGGTCAGGAGATCGCCGCCGCCCGTGATCGAGAACGCCTCGATGATCTCGGGTACGCCGGCCAGCGCGTCACCCACGTCGTCGAGATGGCCCTGGGTGACCTCGATGTGCACGAAGGCGAGGACGGGGTGGCCGAGGGCGGCGGGGGAGAGGGACGGGCCGGTTCCGGTGATCACGCCGTCACGTTCCAGACGGTCCAGGCGGGCCTGGAGCGTGCCTCGGGCGACGCCGAGGATGCGGGCGTACTCGCGCACGCTGGTGCGCGGCTGTTCCAGGAGCAGACGCAGGATGCGGGTGTCGAGCTCGTCCACGGCCATGGTCCGTTGGCCTCCCTGTCGCCTCGGGTGCTCATGAGTGACTGTACCAATGGCCCAGCCGAACGCGAGCCGGTTGAGCCACTGCTGCACTGACGCTTACCTTGTGCCCATCGATGGCGCCGCACAGCGCAGGACGGCAACGAAGCCGGTCCGTGCCCGCGGCGCCATTCCCATGTCCTTGAGATGTGCTTGAGGTGGGTTCTTCCAGGGAGGAGGCGGCAGCCGGCGGTGAAGAGGATGTTCGTTGCCCCGGATCCGGGCCTGCTGCGACTGCGGGTCTCGCTGCGGGCGGTGCTCGGCATCGGCATCGCGGTGACCGCGTCGGAGCTGGCCGGATTGTCGCTGTCCGCCTCCATCACGGGCGGGCTCGCCGCGCTGCTCGCGCTGTTCACGGTCGGCGACGCGACCGTGCGCGGCCAGGCGGCCACCACCGCGCTGCTGCCGGCCGTCGGCTTCCCCGTACTCGCGCTCGCGACCGTGCTGCACGAGGTGCCGGCGCTGCGCGACGTCACGTGGCTCGCGGTGATCTTCTGCGGTGTGTACGCCCGCCGCTGGGGCCCGCGCGGCCACGCGCTCGGCATCTTCGCCTTCATGACCTTCTTCATCACCCAGTTCCTGCAGGCCCGGCCGGGCCAGTTGCCGGAGCTGTACGCGGCGATGGCGCTGTCGCTGGCCGTGTCCGGTGCGGTGCGCTTCGGCGCCTGGTGCATCGAGCGCCGTACGCCACCAGCCGTGGCGCCCGCGCCCGCCGACGGCCGCGGCCTCGCCCGGCCCACCACCCGCCAGGCCTTCCAGGCGACGGCCGCCTGCGCCTTCGCGGTCGCCGCGGGCCAGCTGCTCTCGCACGAGCGCTGGTACTGGGCAGTCGGCACCGCCTGGTGGATCTTCGTGAACACCGCCTCACGCGGCGAGACCCTCGTCCGGGGCTTCCGGCGCGTCCTCGGGACGGTCACCGGCATCGTGGCCGGGCTCCTCGTCGCCGTACCGCTGCACGGCGCCGCGACGCCCACGGCCGCGCTCGTCGCCGTGTGCGTGTTCGGGATCTTCTACACCGCCGCCGTCTCCTACAGCTGGATGATGTTCTTCGTGGCGTCAAGGCGTATGCCTGCGAGACTGCCGGTCTGACGGCCGTTTTCCCAGGTCAAGCACTGCTCTCGCGCGAGTGCGGTGATTCGCGGGTGCGGTCAGCTGTGGGTGGCTTTGGTCAGACGCTTGCTGACTCCGTGCTGACTTTCGTGATGGGCCGTCAGTACCCGAGTGGTGGCTTCTCGTGCAGGTGCGCACGGCGTGTTGGCCCAGAAGAAGCCCAAGTCGCGCGAGCGCCGGGGCGTCCACGTGTATCCGGGGACGCCAGTAATGATCAGAGAACTTTGACGGAATGGCGGACTCTGCTGCTCAATTCCGTGCGGGGTGACGGTGGGCGCGGGATGATCGTCCGTGCGGCTGTTGTCCTGTAGTGCGGCCGTGGGGGTGATGCGGATGTCGATGCGGCCGAAGGGGCTGCCGGAGGTTCCGGCGCAGACTTCGGCGGTGGCCCGGGCGGCGTTCCCGCAGGGGAGCCTGGCGATGCGGGTGCGTGATCGGCTCGCGGAGGTCTTCGCCGACGAGCCGTTCGCCGACGCGTTCGGGGTGCGCGGTGCCCCGGGGCTGTCACCGGGGTGTTGTCGATGGTCACGGTGTTGCAGTTCGCCGAGGACCTGACCGATCGGCAGGCCGCGGCGATGGCGGTGCGGGCGATCGACTGGAAGTA
>NZ_JBSFUU010000036.1:0-2086 GCF_053591955.1 Streptomyces sp. NPDC002845
ATCACCCTCAGCCCGAGCCGAATCGGCGACATCGCCCGCGCCGCCCTCGCCCTCAACGGAATCTGGAAATGATCACCGCTGAGAAAACGTCAGTGACCGGCGAGGCGGAGACCTTCAGCACGGCCCGGTGATTCATCGCGATCAAGAACCCGCTGGTTGGCACGCCGGCAGGGGCAGGTCTGGCCCCGCAGCAGCGGGCAGATCTGCAGAAGAAGGAGCAGGAGCGGTTCGGGAAGCAACGGTTCACCAGCGCCGATCCGGAGTTGCTCGACCAGGAGGGCATCGAGTTTGTGCTGATCGGTGCCGCCCGCGACGTCGCGGACGAACTGGACGTCCAGCTCGACGCGAAGGCCGAGAACGCCGAGTCGGCCGAGACCTTCCGCCGTCTGCGCATGCCGCGCGAGAAGCACCCCATGGAACCGCTGACGGAATGGCACGCTGGGGACGATCACGAGATGTGATGGACGCGACCGCGCTGGTACCGGCGGATGAACACGCCCTGCCGATGCTCGTCTTCAACGCCGCGGCCGACGGCGCCATGTAAGCCATCTGCCAGGTGGAACACATCGGCACCTATGGTGCCTACCTCACCGGCGGCGCCCCCAACAACCCGGACTCCTACAAGGACCCTTGCCCAGCCCCGGGCCGCCGTAGGAGTTCGGTCACCGAGTACTCGATCCGGACATCGTCAGCCACCTTGAGCGCGCCCAGGAAGGCGGTGTACGGCTTGATCCCCCAAGTGGACTGGGTGACGGTGGCCCAGCCGCACACCATGCCGTCGCCGTCACTGCCACCGCGCACCGTGACCGGATGAGTCCGGCCCTTGATGGTGAGGTCGCCGACGATTTCGAAGTCCGGGAGTGTTCCAGTGATGCTGGTGGAGCGGAAGGTGATGGTGGGGTGCTCCGCGGTATGCAGCAGTGCCTCGCCCTGTAGCGTCCGTTCGATCTCGGCACGGTCGGCGTCGGTGAGGGGCTTGAGTCCTCCGGTCCCTTCCCGAACAGTCAGCGATCCTGTCTCCACCGTCACGGTCACCGACGACTTCCCGGGCTCGGCGGTGACGACCACCGCGTTCCCGGACCATCGGGTGGCCTCGATCATGAGGTCGTGCCCTGCCCTCCGGCCCAGCCCGCCGCGGCTGGTCCTGATCGTCAGACGGCCGGTCGGTGGCCCGAAGGCATATGTTCCATCACCCAGTGTCACGTGAGCGACTTTACGTGATGGGTCTGGATTTCCGAGAGTGCCTCTCCGGCCTGGTGCCGGCCGTCAGGGGCTCGGAGCGCGCCTGAACCACCGTCTCCGGAGCCCTGTGCGTGGTGAAAGGCCGAGCCGACCGCTCCGATCGTCGCGATTGCCGGAGGATGGGTGGGGCAATCACCGTTCACCACGAGGTTCCACCGACACGGGCTGCCTTGGGTCGTCAGTGCACCGCAACGATTGGCCCCATCGCCCTCCCCGCGATGGGGACAGGGGCTCCCTACTCGTGTCGATCTCGCACGTGCCTTGGTTTGACGGCACCGATGACGAGGCACAGCCTCGGATCCTTACTTGGAGCCTTCGCCCACAGTGGCCAATTGCTCGGTAGATGTCGCTCATCCCTACCGGTCAGGGCGCTTCAGCCGTGGCCGATACCGAGTCGGCGCAGCCAGCCGTGCGGTTTGAGGACCGTCTCGTGAACGGCCCGGAGGGCTGTGCCGGAGATGCCCGCTTCCTCCGCGGTCTGCCGCTCGCCGGCGTGATGCGTGGGGCGCCCGCGCTCTGTCCGGAGCGCAGGGCAATAGAGGCCCGTGTGTGCCGTCCGCCCTCGTGCTCGGGGTGCAGTAGCAGCTGGGTCAGTTCGCCGACGGTGCCGACGGTGCAGGCCACGGGGTAGGCGATGGCCGCGGGGATCCGGGTGCCCCCGTGGTCGGCCGTGCCTTGGCGGTCGTCACGCCGGCTTCCGTGCACGCCTCCGTTGTGAGGTCCACCCCGCGGCACGCCTCACAGGCCGGTGGACCGTGCCTGCCGTCACAGTCGACGCCTCTGGCGCCAACCGTGTCCCTCGATGAGAGACGAGTGGCGGTCGGTCCTGCCGGGCAGGACCGAC